>ONMG01000036.1 GCA_900318855.1 uncultured Prevotella sp. | reverse complement strand
TTACAGAAGATATAACATTAAAACCGTTGTTGGTCCTGATGACTACGCCTCCATGCAAGAGGTAGTGAGAAGAAGATATCAAAGACTGATTACTGAGAAACGAGAACTGCCAAACCTTATAATAACAGATGGTGGAATAGGCCAAATGAATGTAGTAAGGGAAGTGATAGAAGATGAATTGAACTTGAAAATTCCTATAGCCGGTTTGGCAAAAAATGACAAACACCGAACCAATGAACTACTATTCGGTTTCCCACCAAAAACAATTGGAATCGACATTAAAAGTGAGCTTTTCAAAGTACTTACGCAAATACAAGACGAAGTTCATCGCTATGCCATAAGCTATCATAGAGAGAAAAGATCGAAGCACGCGCTACATAGTATCCTGGATGACATAAAAGGCATAGGACCTCAAAGCAAAGAGAAACTATTAAAGCAATATAAGTCAACAAATAATATAGAAAAGGCTGATTTACAGAGTCTTAAGAAGTTACTTGGAAACCAGAAGGCAACTCTGGTCTTCAACTTTTTACACAAAGACGAAAACTAATAAAATCAAAGAATGAGAACATTAATACAAAGAGTACTGAAGGCTTCGGTCACTATAAACAATAACAAGAAAGCAGAAATTGGACAAGGACTGCTTATCCTCGTTGGTATAGGAAACGAGGACACAGAAGAAGATATAGAATGGCTCACTCACAAAATAGCCAACCTTAGAATCTTCGACGATGAAGATGGAGTAATGAATAAATCCGTTATTGAAGTCAAAGGAGAGATATTGATAGTCAGTCAATTTACTCTGATGGCGAGTTATAAAAAGGGAAATCGTCCATCTTGGATAAATGCTGCGAAACACAACTTATCAATACCACTCTATCAAGAATTCTGTAGGCAAATGGCTGAAGCCATTGGCCAAAAGGTACAAACGGGAGAATTTGGGGCCGACATGAAGGTCGCCTTAATTAACGATGGACCAGTGACAATTTTTATGGACACAAAAAATAAAGAGTAAGGAAAATGGAAGAAACAAATGGATTGACCATACAAGACGCACAACAAATTGTAGATCAATGGATTAAACAATACGGTGTAAGATATTTCAGTGAGCTCACCAATATGGCATGCCTAACCGAGGAAGTAGGAGAGCTGGCAAGAGTCATAGCCCGAAAGTTCGGGGATCAAAGTTTCAAAGAAGGAGAGAAAGACAACATTGGGGAAGAGATGGCCGACATACTTTGGGTACTCATTTGTTTGGCCAACCAGACGCACATAGACTTGACAGAAGAATTTAGGAAGAGCATGAACAAGAAAACATCAAGGGACAAAGAACGTCATAAGCACAATCCTAAGCTCTTAGCTCAAAGAGAGGAACAATAGACAATAAAGAAAACAAAAAAGTCGTCGTTTTCTTTTCACATTCGACACTTAACACTAACTTTGCAGCTATAACAGAGTAATTCAGCAAGTAATATGACAAATAAAAGAATCAAGACTATCGTCCTCAACGATATAGCAGAACAGCAGAAGAAAGCGAGTGATATCAGCAAATACGAACAAGCTCTTTCACTCTACGACACTAATATCGACGAGAAGCAAGTGCAAGAAGCCGTTAAAAGCATTATTGCTCAGAAAGTTATAGAAAACGACAATCCAGAAGTTAAAAGGTTTCTTTTGGGCAGCGTCGAACTTACTTCTCTCAAAACAACGGATACAGAGGAAAGGATTCTCGCAATGACTGAGAAGGTTAATGAGTTTGCAAACTCCTACCCCACTCTACCTCATGTGGCAGCAATCTGCGTTTACCCAGCATTTACCGAACTTGTCAGCAACAGTTTAGAAGTTGATGGAGTTGAGATTACCAATGTCACGGGCAACTTCCCCTCCTCACAAAGCCGAATGGAAGTAAAGATAGCAGAAACTTCCTTGGCCATACAGGACGGAGCCACGAACATAGATATCGTTATGCCAGTAGGAAAATTCCTAAGCGGTGATTACGAAGGAGTCTGCGACGACATTAACGAGCTCAAGCAAGCTTGTGGAGATGTACCCATGAAAGTGATACTCGAAACTTGTGATTTAGGCAACCTATCTAACGTCAAGAAGGCTGCTCTGCTTTCAATGTATGCAGGGGCCGACTACATCAAAACATCTACGGGGAAAGAGAAAGCGGGAGCCACACCAGAAGGGGTTTACGTGATGTGTCAGGCTATCAAGGAGTACAACGAAAAGACGGGCATACAAATAGGAATAAAACCCGCTGGTGGTATAAACACAGTGATGGACGCCATCATACTCTACACCATAGTAAAAGAAGTACTGGGCGAAAAATGGCTTACCAACTACTGGTTCAGATTAGGAACTTCGAGGCTTACCAACCTACTCATTAGCGAGCTGACAGGAAAGGACACCGTATGGTTCTAAATATCTAAAGACCTGCAGCATAAAGGCTTATTCAAGAACGTACAAACCACCTTCTTGAATAAGCCTTCATTAAAGTTATAGGACTACTTATCGCGCCTTATAACATAGTCCAAGTAAGCTTGGAGTGCCTCCTTAACCACCGAATCCGAAACATGATCGTTAATAAAACTCTGGCACTTATCATGGAACATCCACATCTGATTTTCAGCATACTCAATACCACCTTGGGCCTTAGTAAAGTCTACCAACCGATGAATCTCATCGCTTGTAACGCTACTATCTTTAACTTTAGCAGCTAACCTGAGCATCTCCGAATTCTGTGATTTGCGTAGCGCATAAATCACTGGTAACGAGAGCTTTCCTTCCCTCATGTCATTTCCAGTGGGCTTGCCAATCTTCCCTGATTCATAATAATCAAAGATATCATCCCTGATTTGAAAAATCACACCAAGATTCTGACCAAAAGCTTTGGCTTCTTCCTCTTCCTGACCTGTTATCCCGGCTGATGAAGCTCCTATGGCAGCACAGGCTTCAAAAAGTGCAGCTGTTTTCCCCTTAATAATATTGTAGTAAACCTCTTCCGAAATATCCTTATTCTGTATATTAGACAGCTGAAGAATCTCACCATTCGACAAGGTCCGGCCGAGGTTGGCAAGATAACGCACTATCGTTTCAGAATGCGTGAATGATATATAAAGCAAGGCCGTAGAGAGAATATAATCGCCGACCAGTACTGCCACCTTATTATCATAAATCTCATTTACTGAAGCCTGGCCCCTTCTTTCCTTACTTTCATCCACCACATCATCATGCACAAGACTGGCCGTGTGCAGCAACTCAAGACCGACAGCAGCATACTGTGTAACAGCCGAAACGTTACCGTAATTCTTTGCCATTAAGAGGATGAGCATTGGCCGCATCCGCTTACCAGAATGCTGGCGAATACGCTGCAAAGCCTGGTCAAGTAACCCGTCAGGTGCTGTCATTGAGCCATTGAAATGCGCTATAAAATCAGCCAGCTCGCGCTCTATAGGACGCTTTATAAGGGAGAGATAATCCATTCTACAGAAATTTGTCACAAAAGTAAGAATTAATCTTCAAATATAGACATATTTTTTGTACTTTTACGGTCTCAAGAAAATATATCTTCAAGAACATGGACAAATTATTTCTTATCGACGCCTACGCGCTGATTTATCGTTCCTATTATGCGTTCATCGCCAACCCACGCATTAATTCCAAGGGATTCAATACTTCAGCGGTACTCGGCTTCTGCAATACACTTAACGAAGTAATCTCTAAGGAACAACCTACACACATTGGAGTTGCTTTCGATCATGGCAAGACGTTCAGACATGAAGCCTACCCTGCTTATAAGGCACAACGCGAAGAGACTCCTGAAGATATAAAGAAAAGCGTTCCTATCATTAAGGATATCCTTCACGCTCACCATATACCCATTCTTCAAGTTGATGGATTCGAAGCCGACGATGTCATAGGCACACTCGCAACCAAAGCGGGCTCCCAAGGCTTGACCACCTACATGCTTACTCCTGACAAAGACTATGGACAGTTGGTAAGTAATAACGTTTTTATGTTTAAACCAAAACATGGTGGTGGTTTCGAGACATTAGGCGAAAAGGAAATAGACGAGAAATACAGCATCGCATCACCACGCCAAGTCATCGACTTATTGGCCCTGATGGGCGACAGCGCCGACAATTTTCCAGGATGCCCTGGCGTAGGAGAAAAAACAGCTATCAAACTCATCAGTCAGTTTGGAAGCGTGGACAACCTGCTCGCCCACACTGACCAACTGAAGGGAAAGATGAAAGAAAAAGTTGAGGGGGCCCGAAAAGATATTGAGATGTCGAAATATCTCGCAACAATCAGAACCGATGTACCCATCGACTTTCACCCCGAGGAACTACAACTCCAGCAACCCGACGTTCAACAACTGACTGAAATCTACGAAGAACTTGAGTTTCGAACCTTGGCGAGAAGACTTGTTAATAATAAAGAAAGAGTATTAAAGAATAACAATCCAGAGCTTAGTCTATTTGGAGAATTACCGGCTGATAGTCAGGTTAAAACCAAGGAAGAGAAATATGACAGCCTAAAAACGGTTGAACACGAATACCATCTTGTTGATACTAAAGAGGGTATAGATAAATTATATGACTTTTTAAGGACAAAAGAAATTCTTAGTCTAGACACAGAGACCACGTCGACAAGTCCTATTGATGCCGAATTGGTCGGTCTGAGTTTCTCAGTGAGCAAAAGACAGGCATTCTACGTACCCATTCCTGCCAAGTACGAAGAAGCAATAAAAATCACTAACAAATTTAAAAGTCTATATGAAGACGCAACGATAGTCAAAGTCGGTCAAAACATAAAGTACGACTATGAGGTTCTTCGCAAATATGACATCGAGTTGCAAGGACCGATGTTCGACACCATGTTGGCCCACTACCTCATCAACCCAGAACTGCAACACAACATGGACTACATGGCAGAAACGCTCCTCTACTACCGGACCATACACATAGAGGAATTGATAGGTCCCAAAGGGAAGGGACAGAAGAATATGCGCAACCTCGACCCGAAGGACGTCTATGAGTATGCAGCCGAAGATGCTGACATCACACTGCAACTTAAGAATGTACTCGAACCGAAGCTGAGCGAAGTGAACGCTGTGAATCTGTTCAGGGATATTGAAATACCCATGATACCAGTCTTGGCCGAGATGGAGTTGAACGGAGTCTGCCTCGACACCCAAGCACTGAAAGAAACAGCCGCAACATTCAAAGAGCGAATGCAACGCTACGAAGCTAAGATATACGAGCAAGCTGGACAAAGCTTCAACATATCCTCACCTAAGCAGGTAGGAGAGATTCTCTTTGAAAAAATGCAGATAACCGACAAGCCAAAACGCACGAGGACCGGGCAGTACGTCACATCCGAAGAGGTGCTACAACAGTTGAAAACCAAGGCACCGATAGTAGAAGACATCCTCAACTACCGTGGCATGAAGAAGTTGCTCAGCACCTACGTTGAAGCATTGCCTAAGCTCATAAATCCTCGTACAGGTCATATCCACACCTCATTCAACCAAGCTCAGACAGCAACGGGGCGTCTCTCCTCCAGCGACCCTAACCTGCAAAACATACCCGTACGCACTGACGACGGCAAGGAGATTCGCCGCTGCTTCATCCCCGAGCCAGGCTGTCTGTTCTTCTCGGCCGACTATTCGCAGATAGAACTCCGCATTATGGCTCATTTAAGCGGCGACGAAAATATGATTGAAGCCTTCCGAGAGGGACTCGACATCCACCGTGCAACAGCAGCCAAGATATGGAAGGAACACCTGGATGATGTCACTGATAGCCAACGTAAGAAAGCCAAACAAGCCAATTTTGGCATCATCTACGGCATCACTACCTATGGACTGGCACAACGAATGGAAATATCCAACGGTGAGGCCAAACAGCTCATCGATGACTATTTCAGCACCTTCCCCAAGGTACACGACTACATGCAGAAGTCCATTCAATTGGCCAGAGCCAAGGGATATGCCGAAACCATGTTCGGCCGCAGGCGCTATCTTCCCGATATCCTCTCGAAGAATGGCACTGTACGTGGTTTTGCCGAGCGCAACGCCATCAACGCCCCTATCCAGGGCTCCGAGGCCGATATCATCAAGATAGCCATGATACGCATATATAAACGCTTCAAGGCTGAACACCTGCGGTCAAAGATGATACTTCAGGTTCACGATGAACTCAACTTCTCGGTATATCCTGAGGAGAAGGAGCAAGTAGAGAAGATTGTAATATCTGAAATGCAAAATGCCTGCAAGCTGAAAGTTCCTCTCATCGCCGACGGCGGATGGGGAACCAACTGGCTTGAAGCACATTAAGCGTCTACTCTGACGGCTTCACATACTGACCGTTCACCTTGAGAGGCTCAAGGTGAAGGGCCACATAAGTACCGCGGCCAAAATGCTCGCGCAGACGGTGCTCTATGTTCGAAGCGTGCAGGTGAGCTTCATAAAGACTGATGGAGCCGGGCATTCTGATATGCATATCAACTGCAATATTATTTCCAATACGCCTCGTCCGGAGGTTATGAACCTCACTCACTTCTGGCTCCTCCTCGGCTATTTCCACTATCTCGTCCTCCATCTTTTCGGGCAGACTGGCTTCCATGAGCTCATTGAAAGCATTGCGCAATAGCGACAACGCCGCCCTGACGATGAAGAAACTCACCACAATAGCAGCAATGGGGTCGAGCACGGCCCAGCGACTGCCCAACATGATAGCACCACCTATGCCAATGGCTGTTCCTATTGAGGAAAGCGCATCCGACCGATGATGCCAGGCATTAGCCTTCACGGCCTCACTTTGGCACTTCTGCCCTACCCTCATCGTAAATTGATAAGCCCACTCCTTCAGGCCGATGCTCAGCAATGCTGCCACGAAGGCTATCCATCCCGGGTGCGGGAGCACTTTACCATTGAGCGCCTGCCACGTTTCCAGCAGTCCGTTATAGCAAATCATCAGCCCCACAGCCAAGAGAGCCATACCGATAAAGGCCGTTGCGAGAGTCTCATATTTGCCATGACCGTAATCATGATCCTTATCGCTGGGTTTATTACTCAAATGAACAAAGATGAGCACTACGATATCGGTCAGAAAGTCGCTCAGCGAGTGCACGGCGTCTGCTATCATAGCAGCTGAGTGACCCAATATGCCCGCCGTAAACTTGAACAACAACAGAAACACATTCACCAAACCGCCCGCAATTGTCACCCTGTAAATTTTCCGCTCACGATCATCCGTCGTGGTCTGCCTTACCTCTTGCTTCATAACCATGAAAATTCTTATCGACTGCAAATATAGCACGCAATTTTGAATTATGTCACCTAAAAGTATTACTTTTGTACTTCAGAATAAAGAATAAGTAGATATAATGGCTTTAAAATGTGGTATTGTGGGCCTTCCCAATGTGGGCAAGTCCACCCTTTTCAACTGTCTGAGCAGTGCTAAGGCGCAGGCAGCCAACTTCCCTTTCTGTACAATTGAGCCCAATCTTGGTGTCATCACAGTGCCCGACGAGCGTCTCACCCGCCTGGCCGAAATCGTGCATCCGGGCCGCATCGTACCCGCC
The DNA here is from genome assembly GCA_900318855.1 of uncultured Prevotella sp. Classification (GTDB taxonomy): domain Bacteria; phylum Bacteroidota; class Bacteroidia; order Bacteroidales; family Bacteroidaceae; genus Prevotella. Next base: position 16,954 of record ONMG01000036.1, on the reverse strand, counting down.
ACCTGTGAGATTGTCGACATTGCCGGGCTTGTCAAAGGGGCCAGCAAAGGCGAAGGACTGGGCAACAAGTTCTTAGGCAACATCCGCGAGTGCGACGCCATCATCCACGTCATTCGCTGTTTCGACGACGACAATGTAGTACGCGAGGGCGGAGCTCCCGTCGACCCCGTTGAAGACAAGGAAGTCATCGATACCGAGCTTCAGTTGAAAGACCTTGAGACCATCGAAGGCCAACTGGCCAAACAGCAGAAGATCGCCGCCACTGGCAACAAGGATGCCAAGGTGATGGTCACCGTGCTCGAAGCCTTCAAGAACGCTCTCGAACAAGGCAAAAACGCACGCACCGTGACCTTCGAGTCGAAGGAAGAGCAGCAGGCCGCCCACGACCTCTTCCTGCTCACCACCAAGCCTGTACTCTATGTCTGCAATGTCGATGAAGCCAGTGCCAAGACGGGCAACGACTACAGCCGCAAGGTGGAGCAGATAGCCGGCGAGGAAGGAGCCGAGGCTATGGTGATAGCTGCCAAGACCGAGGAGGACATTGCATCGCTCGACAGCTATGAGGACAAGAAGATGTTCCTCGATGAGCTCGGCCTCGAAGAGAGCGGTGTCAACAGGCTCATCAAGAAAGCCTACCATCTGCTCAACCTGCAGACCTTCATCACTGCCGGCGAGATGGAAGTGAAAGCCTGGACCTACCACAAGGGCTGGAAGGCTCCACAATGTGCCGGAGTCATCCACACCGACTTCGAGAAAGGCTTCATCCGCGCTGAGGTCATCAAGTACGAAGACTATCTCAAATATGGCTCCGAAGCTGCCGTGCGCGAGGCCGGAAAGCTCAATATCGAGGGCAAGGACTACGAGGTGCAGGACGGCGACATCATGCACTTCCGCTTCAATGTGAGCAAGTAATCCGCTATTTCCTTCCCGGGGCACCACCACAGTGGTACCCCTCATTCATTCAACTAAAGCATCAACTCCATGGTGAATTTACTGTCATTCATCGTCTGGAACCCTAACCCCATAGCCTTCCATCTCGGCCACTTCGGCGTGCGCTGGTATGCGCTGTGCTGGCTTGTAGGGCTCCTTCTGGCCTACTTCGTGGTGAAGTGGCTCTATAAGGATCAGCATGTGAAGGACGAATATTTCGACCCCCTCTTCATCTACTGCTTCTTTGGCATCATCATCGGGGCCCGTCTGGGTCACTGCCTCTTCTACCAACCCGACTATTTTCTGAGTTCCTGGAACCACGTCGTCGAGATGTTCCTGCCCATCAAGCACACCGCCATGGGCTGGAAGTTCACGGGCTATGAGGGTCTGGCCTCCCACGGTGGCACCCTCGGACTCATGATAGCGCTCTGGCTCTACTATCGCAAGACGCACATGAATCTCTGGCAGGTACTCGACGACATCGCCATCGCCACGCCCACCACAGCCTGCTTCATCCGCCTGGGCAACCTGATGAACAGCGAAATCATCGGTAAGGTAACCGATGTGCCCTGGGCCTTCATCTTCGAGCAGGTCGACAAGGTGCCGCGCCATCCCGGTCAGCTCTACGAGGCCCTCGCCTACTTCCTACTCATCTTCATCAGCCTGTGGCTCTACAAGACTCACAAGGAGAAGGTGGGCACGGGCTTCTTCTTTGGCTTCTGCCTCGCGTCCATCTTCAGCTTCCGCTTCTTCATCGAGTTCACCAAGGACATCCAGGTGGCCTTCGAAGCCGGCATGGCCTTTAACATGGGCCAGCTGCTGAGCATCCCCTTCGTGATTCTTGGCATTGCCTGCATGATAGGAGGCAAATGGATGGAGAAGTTGGGAGCCAAGAAAGGAACCAAGCAATGACCGTCGGCCATCAGCCGCACGCCGAGACTTTTTGAGGCCGATAACAGCGAATCTGACCGTACGGCAAGGGTGATGCCCCACCCCGCCGTCAGCCACGAGAAAGGGTAGAGGATGCATTCCCCTACCCTTTCTCTTTATCAGTTACTAATTGGATAGAGAATTTCTTTCATAGCAAACCAGGGATGAGGCAGTAATCTTACTTGCTTCACGTTCCGTGTGTACACTATACTTGACTTGTGATTCACTAACCCACGGAAAATAGCCTGTGACCCGCTTCTCCCGAAGGTTAACTAATTCCAGTCCAGCAACTAGCACCCACGAAACCTGTTACACGCAATATCACTGACTCCAGTCAACGCTGCCATAAAGCTCTTTGTCTAAGCGTTCACTGACCCTGTTGAAACGCCGGTGGCAAACAATGCGTATAGGATGCTCGCGCGATTCCTCGGGCGGTCTCGATAACAGTCAGCACTTTCAATCCCCGCTCTATGCTTCATTCAGCGAAAAACCGTTATGCTCCGAACGACGTCATAACCTGGAGACAGCCAAGACGGTCGCCCTATGCCGTGGATAACGGGGCGTGGCATTCGGGGGTAAACACTAAGGTTCTCATGGGGTAATAGTGGTGTTCTTGCGGGGTAAATGCTTGGTCGACTATATTGTAATCCTATAGAAAAAGATCGTTCGCTACGCAGCAAATGATAAGAAGTTACGCAGCGAACGATTGTTAGTCAGGCAGCAAAACCAAGCGTCAGACCTTCAATGACACTTCTTCGCCTATGTGCTATCACCTCAGGCCTTTCCGCCCTGCCCCCTACTCCATCAGGCCGACACCTGCGACCATTCCTCCTCACCCCTTACCGGTGAGAATGCGCCTGATGTCGTTCAACTTGTTGAGAGCCTCCACAGGAGTCAGATTGTTCACGTCGAGGCCGAGAATTTCATCCCTTATCTGTTCAAGCACAGGGTCGTTAAGCTTGAAGAAGCTCAGCTGCACGCCTTCACGCTTCTCCGCGATGCGGCTCACCTCAGCCTTGCCCACCTTGCCCACACTGGCATTGTCGGTCTCCAGCTGCTTCAGAATCTCATTGGCCCGCTTCACGATGCTTTTGGGCATACCCGCAATCTGTGCCACGTGAATACCGAAAGAATGCTCACTGCCGCCCCTGACGAGCTTACGCAGGAAAATCACCTTACCGTCGACCTCCTTCACGCTTACATTGTAGTTCTTTATTCGGGTGAAGTTCTTCTCCATCTCGTTGAGCTCGTGATAGTGCGTGGCAAAGAGCGTACGGGCCTGAGCCCGGGGCGTCTCATGCAGATATTCCACGATGGCCCAGGCTATCGAGATGCCGTCGTAGGTCGATGTTCCCCGCCCCAGCTCGTCGAAGAGCACGAGCGAGCGCGGCGTCACATTGTTGAGGATATTGGCAGCCTCGGTCATCTCCACCATGAATGTGGATTCTCCGAGCGAGATGTTGTCACTGGCTCCCACTCGGGTGAAAATCTTGTCCACCATGCCTATTCTGGCGCTCTCTGCGGGCACGAAGCATCCTATCTGGGCCAGGAGTACTACAAGGGCAGTTTGGCGCAGCAGAGCCGACTTTCCAGCCATATTCGGACCGGTAATCATCATTATCTGCTGTTTCTTGTCATCGAGGTAGACGTCATTGGGCACATATTCCTCGCCCACGGGTAGTTGCTTCTCAATGACGGGGTGGCGGCCCTTCTTGATGTCGATGACGCAGCTGTCGTCGATTACGGGTCTAACGTAGTGGTTCTCCTCCGCGCTCTTGGCAAAGCTCAGCAGGCAGTCGAGCCGCGCTATGAGGTTGGCGTCGATTTGTATCTGGGGGATGAATTCCTGCATGTCGGCCACGAGTTCAGCATAGAGGTCGGCTTCCATCTGCAGAATCTTCTCGTCAGCTCCTAAAATCTTGTCTTCATATTCCTTGAGCTCCTGAGTGATGTAGCGCTCTGCCTGCGCGAGGGTCTGCTTTCTCACCCAGTCCTGCGGCACCTTATCCTTGAACGTGTTGCGCACTTCCAGATAGTAGCCGAAGACATTGTTGAATCCCACCTTCAGGCTGGCGATGCCGGTCTTCTCAATCTCCCGTTGCTGAATCTCCATGAGATACTGCTTGCCGTTGTCGCGTATGGAGCGCAGCTCGTCGAGCTCGGTATTGTAGCCCGGCGCTATTACGTCACCTCTGCTCACGAGCAAGGGTGGGTCGGGCTGAATCTCGTGTTCTATTCTTGAGCGCAGACTCTCACAGAGGTTCATCTGCTCCCCCGTCCGCTTGAGCGATTCGTTCGAGGCGTAGAGGCAGGCTGTCTTTATGGGCTGCAGCGCCTGGAGCGCCGTCTTGAGCTGCACCACCTCGCGCGGCGACACTCTTCCCACGGCCACTCTCGAGATGATGCGCTCCAGGTCGCCGATGCGATGGAGCTGCTCATCGATGGTGGTTCTGAAGTCGGGATGCTGGAAGAAGTAGTCCACGGTGTCGAGGCGCTGCTCTATCGGCTTTTCATCCTTCAGCGGAAACACTATCCAGCGCCTGAGCATGCGTCCGCCCATGGGGGTCACCGTCTGGTCGATGACATTGAGCAGCGATGAGCCGTCTTCCTGCATGGGGGCCAGCAGCTCCAGCGAGCGGATGGTGAACTTGTCGAGCCTCACATAACGCTCCTCCTCAATGCGGGCGAGCGAGGTGATGTGGTTGATATGGGTGTGCTGTGTCAGCTCAAGGTACTGCATGATGGCTCCCGCGGCCACGATACCGCTGTGCAGATGCTCCACACCGAAGCCCTTGAGCGACTTGGTGCCAAAGTGATGGAGCAGCTTCTGCCGGGCATTTTGTTCGGTGAACACCCAGTCGTCGAGCTCGAAGACACACCATCTGTTGCCGAAATACTTCTCAAAGTCGGCCTTTCTGGCCCGGTCGTAGAGCACCTCCTTGGGCGAGAAATTGCCCAGTAGCTTTTCCACATAGTCGTAGGTACCCTGTCCGGTGAGGAATTCTCCGGTTGAGATGTCAAGGAAGCTCACACCGCAGGCTGCCTTTCCGAAGTGCACGGCTGCCAGGAAGTTGTTCTCCTTGTAGTTGAGCACTGTGTCGGTCATGGCAATACCCGGCGTGACGAGTTCCGTGATGCCGCGCTTCACCATCTTGTCCATCTCCGAGAGGCCCTTCTTGCCTCTGATGGCCTCACGCTTCTTCTTCGGATCTTCCAGCTGATCGCAGATGGCCACGCGCTTCCCGGCACGAATGAGCTTCGGCAAATAGGTGTCCAGAGCATGGTGCGGAAATCCGGCCATGGGGATACCATCGTGGCTGGCCGCATTGTTGCGCCGTGTGAGCGTGATACCCAATATGCGTGAGCCCTCCACGGCATCATCGCCGTAGGTCTCGTAGAAGTCGCCGCAGCGGAAGAGAAGCATTGCATCGGGGTGTTTCTTCTTCATTGCGAAGAATTGTCTCATCATAGGAGTGAGACTGTTATCTTGTTGTGCCATTGAGGATAATCTATAATTAGACTACAAAGTTACTGCTTTTTGGCGGCACTGCGGAAGAAAAGGACCAAAAAGTGTGAGGGGTTTTCAATACTGCTGCTAATGCCGACATCAAAGGAGCCACCCGCCTACCCCCTTCCAGGGCAATGCGGGTGGCTCCATATAAATGTCGTCTCAAGCGGCTTGCTCAGTCTTTATATTGGGCAAGCTTCTGCAGATAATGGCTGCGGAAGTCGCTCCACCGATAGTAAGGTCCGCTCACGGCCTTCAGAGGAAGGGTGGCTTCATTCTCGTTGAGCAGCACCTTGAAGAGCACTTGCTTGTCGGCTGCATTCCGACGGTAGAAGATAAACTGGATATTGGCGGCCATGGGCACTATGCGGTAGCTCACCCAGCCACTGTCGGCCAGTTTGTCGAAGTCGCTCACCTGCATGTCGTAGCCGTTTATCCCCAGTAGGCAGGTCAGGGGCACCACCATCGTGTCGTGGCCGAAGCGCAGTGTAGCTCCATTCTCGCCGCGTGCTATGATGGAGTCGGCCGTATGGATGATGTTGCGCAGGAGGTTACGCTGCGAATAGGGACCGACACCACCATTGAGCGGGCAGGACCCGAAGAGGGTGTACCACATCATGTTGTCCTGCTCCCACAGCTTCCACAACTCATGGGCATTAAAGAGGTTGTAGAGGCTTATGGACTTGCCGAGCTCTGTGCTCTGCAAGGCTCCGGCAAGGTCGAAGAGCTGCTTCTCCAGCTGTTTTCCGTCCACCTTCTGCCGCCAGTAGAGCGAGTCGGTGAAGAGTTTGTTCATAATACGAGTCGGGTCGATGTTGCGGGTTGTCCAGTCGGCCAGCGCCTTGCGCGTAGCCTCGTTCGCCCGTTTTTTCTCCAGTTTGGGGTCGCTTTGATTCATGTAGTACATGTCGTGATGGCTGGCATCGTGCGTCACGCGGAGCTGCGGATTCAGGCAGAGCATCTGCTGGAGTTCGTTCTCCATCGAGAGGATGCAACGGATGACCACCGTACTGCGGGCATCAATATGCGCCTTTCCGGCGAACACCTCAGGAAAGCGCTTCACCATGCGCCATGCTATCTGCTTATGCTGCAAGGCTCCAAGCTCCGTGAGCTCACCGATGCGGTTGTGGCTCTCCTGCTCCATGAGCTGAATCTTGTGCAGCACTTCCTTGCCTGTGGCTGTGAGCATGCCAAGCGAATCTGCGCGAAGCAGGGTGTTCAGGGGGTGCGTGTAGTCGGATGCATTGCAGAGATAGCGCGACCCATGACGACCGTAGTGGCTGATGTAGAAGGGCTTATAGCCGGCAGGCGCTGGAGTGAGCACTTTCTGCTTCGGTCCGGGATAGGCTTGCAGGGCCATGGCCGACAAACGGGGATTGGCGGCAATTTCATCACTCGGCTTCTGAGCGTAACCCACAAAGGCCACACAGAAAGCCAACAATAGTAAAAAGTTTCTTTTCAGCATATCTTTAGGTTTATTATCGTCGTTCATGCACTCTCCCCTACCCTCACCTTTTTCCATGAGGTGCAGCCGCCGGCCCATTGCCGCTTCGGAGGATAAGGTAATGCAGGAGGGTGTTTTCATCAGCCCGTCACAGCGCAGGTCATCTGTCAGTGCGTCCTATGCTCTGCCAGCGGGATTCTCAACCCAACATCAGCAGGCCTACTCCGTTGTTCCGCCCCGAAACTCAATCTGTATGCCATTAGCATCCGATTGAATCTGTTTACAGGGATAGAGTCTACAAATATAGAACTATTTGCCGAACAACATAGGACCCTAACAGCCATTTAACTCATATTTAACAGACTTTGCACTGTGTTCGTTCTTTGATGATGCAGAGTCTCCCATATACGAATAGAGCCATTGCCCCACCCCTGGCAGCGAAGAGCTTGCCTGAATCCTTCACTACCCCAGCCACGTACTCCTCCCCTCATCCGGGCTAACACCTCCGGACTGTAAAGATGACGCATAAAAAAGCCCAATTCGTTTTGTGTTGTTGACGAATTGAAGTAACTTTGCAGAAAAAGTGGGAAGCTATGACCGATAACCAGCTATGGAGAGACGAGTATTGGCTCGTACTCATGCAGCTCTACCTGCGCAAGCCCGTGGGTCTGAAGCCGCTCTATTCGAAGGGGCTCGTCAGCTTAAGCATTGAGCTCCACATCCATCCGAAGTATCTTTACCGGCAGATGTTTCGGCTGCGCGAACTGGAGACCCCTTACATAGAGAAGCTTTGGAACACCTATGCCAAAAGGCCTCAGAAACTCATGCGCGAAGTGAAATGGTTCAGGCAGGTAGAAGGCTTCGGCAATGCCAAGGAATTCTATAAGGGGGTGGAAGTAAACGAGACCTTCGAGAAGGACTTCCGGCCTCTGCCCCAAGAGCCGTCGCTGATGCCCGTCACGCTCATCCTGGTGCTCGATCTCTACTTCCGTCTCACCCCATCCACCATGGTGGTTGAGACGCCTGAGGTGAAGGAACTCTCCGCACTTGTCAAAGCCAATCCCTCGGTCATCATCGAAGCCATGGACGTATTCAGGTGCTGCGACCCCTATCTGCCCAAAGATAACTTCATCATAAGCCCTCTGCTCATCCCTTGTCAGGAGATATGGAAGCGCTATGGCAACGGCAATCCTGAAGAACTCTCGGCACTGGCCTCCCAACTCAAAGAATACTTCAAGTCATAACGCACAATCATGGCACAGCAACTCATACAGACCCAGGCACAGAAGCAGGTCCAGACACAGAAGCTCTCACAGCAGCAGATGTTGCAGGTGAAGCTCCTCGAAATGCCGCTCACCGAACTTGAGGACAACGTGAGGGCGGAGCTCGACGACAACCCTGCCCTCGAGGTTAGCACCGACGAGGAGACTCCTACTGAGAACACCGCTGATGACTACTCCGACACCACAGGCACTGAAAGCTCCGAGCGCGAAGATGCGCTGGATGATGCTCTGAAAGACCTGGCCAGCGACGACGACATGCCTGTGACCTACAGTCAGCACTCCACCGACAATGCTGACTACGAGGAGATGGTCTATGGCGACACCACCTCCTTCTACGACAAGCTCAAGGAACAGATGGGAGTGCTGGAACTCACGCCCAAGCAGCACGACATCATGGAATATCTCATCGGCTCGCTCGACGATGACGGACTCCTGCGCAAGGATGCCGACACCATCAGCGACGAGCTGGCTATCTATCATAACATCGATGCCTCACCCGAAGAAATCAACCAGGTGCTCCACCTGCTGCAAGGTTTCGACCCCGCAGGCATCGGAGCCCACACGCTCCAGGAATGTCTGCTGCTGCAGATAGAGCGTCGGCCACCATCGCAACTCAAGGACGACATGAAGGCCATTGTGGAGAAAGCCTTCGACGAATTCTCCAAGAAGCACTGGGACAAGATGCAAGCACAATTGGGCCTTACCGATGCTCGCACAAAGGAGGCCATAGCCGAAATCAGCAGACTCAACCCCAAGCCAGGAGCCTCTTTAGGTGAGACCGAGGGGCGGAACCTACAGCAAATCACGCCCGACTTCATCGTCGACACGGCCGACGACGGCACTGTAACTTTCACGCTCAACCAGGGTGACCTGCCTGAGCTCACCATCTCACCCTCCTTCTCCGATATGGTCGACACCTATAAGAACAACCGTAAGGGCATGAGCCGCAGCGAGAAGGAAGCACTTCTCTACGCCAAGGAGAAGGTGGATAAGGCTCAAGGTTACATTGAGGCCATCAAGCAACGACGTCATACCCTCTACGTCACGATGAAAGCCATCATCAACTGGCAGCATAAGTTCTTCACCGACGGCGACGAGGCCGACCTCAAACCCATGATACTTAAAGATATAGCCGACAAAACGGGGCTCGACATCTCCACCATCTCGCGCGTGAGCAACGTGAAGTATGCGCAGACTCGTTGGGGCACGTTCCCTCTGCGCTACTTCTTCAGCGACGGCTATAAGACCGGCGACGGCGGCGAACTCTCCACCCGCAAGATAAAGCTCGCACTCAAGGATATAATCAGCAAGGAAGACAAGCAGAAGCCACTCAGCGACGACGCCCTGGCCGCCGCAATGAAGAAGGCCGGCTACCCCATCGCCCGCCGCACCATTGCCAAATACCGCGAGCAGATGGACATCCCCGTGGCCAGACTCCGGAAAGCCTGATAGGGAAGGCCTCCGCCCACTTTACAAACGATATATGAAAGAGAAAGATATCATCCTCTCGGCGCGCATCATCAGCATGATTTTCACGCCCTTCTATCTCCCCCTGGTGGGACTGTTAGTACTCTTCCTGTTCAGTTATCTGAACATCCTCCCACTTGCCTACAAGCTCTTTGTCCTGGTGATGGTATATCTCTTCACGGTGCTCGCCCCTACCCTGCTCATCCACGTCTACCGCAATCACCAAGGCTGGACACCACGCCAGCTCGGCATGAGAGAGCGCCGCATGGTGCCCTATATTCTGTCCATCTTCTGCTACTTCGCCTGCTACTATCTCATGCATGTTTTCCATATCCCCCATTTCATGAGCAGCATCCTCGTGGCAGCACTGATGATTCAGATTCTCTGTGCCACCATTAACGTGTGGTACAAGATTTCCACTCATACGGCAGCCATCGGAGGCATGGCCGGAGCCATACTGGCTTTCGCCGACATCTTCGATTTCAATCCCCTGTGGTGGTTCTGTCTGACCATCATCGTCGCTGGCATGGTGGGAACAAGCCGCATGATTCTGCGCCAGCACTCCCTCCCCCAGGTGCTGTGGGGATTCACTGTCGGCCTCATCGTAGCCTTCCTCATCATCCTTGCAATATAACAACTAATTCATTCAATTCCATTATATTATGACACCATTAGTAAGCATCATCATGGGCAGCACAAGCGACCTGCCCGTCATGGAAAAGGCATTCAAGTGGCTTGAGGCCCACGAAATACCCTTCGAAGTAAATGCACTCTCCGCCCACCGCACACCTGACGCTGTGGAAGCGTTTGCAAAAGGCGCTAAGGACCGAGGTGTAAAGGTGATAATAGCCGGAGCGGGAATGGCGGCTGCCCTGCCTGGAGTGATTGCTGCCTCTACCCCACTGCCTGTCATCGGGGTACCCATCAAAGGTATGCTCGACGGACTCGATGCCATGCTGAGCATCATCCAGATGCCACCGGGCATCCCTGTGGCTACCGTCGGGGTGAACGCGGCACAAAATGCGGCTATTCTCGCTGCCGAGATGATTGCTCTCGCCGACACTGACATGGAACGCAAGGTGGACGAATGGAAAGCCGGTCTGGGAACAAAGATTGAGAAGGCCAACCAGGAACTGGCAGCTATCAAGGACTATAAATTCAAATGTTGAAAGGATATGGTCGACTTATTCAATTACCATCGGCGCAAGACCTCGGAGGTGCATGTGGGCACGCTCACCATGGGCAGCAACTGTCCGGTGCGCATTCAGTCGATGACTACTACAAGTACCGATGACACGGCTGCCAGCGTGGCCCAGTCGGAGCGCATCATCAAGGCCGGAGGCGAGCTGGTGAGACTTACCACTCAGGGGCCTCGTGAGGCTCGCAACTTGAAGAATATCAGCGAGGCTCTGCGTGCCGATGGCTTCGACACACCGCTTGTGGCCGATGTCCACTTCAATGCTGTGGTGGCCGACATTGCCGCTCTCTATGCCGAAGGTGTAAGAATCAATCCGGGCAACTACGTCGATCCGGCCAGGCGGTTCATCAAGCACGAATACACCGACGAGGAATATGCCGCCGAACTGAAGAAGATCGACGAGCGCTTCGTTCCCTTCCTCAACATCTGCAAACAGCACCACCGGGCCATACGCATCGGTGTGAACCATGGGTCGCTGAGCGACCGCATACGCAACCGCTACGGCGACACACCGGCGGGCATCGTTGAGAGTTGCATGGAGTTTCTGCGCATCTGCAAGCGCGAGCACTTCGACGACGTGGTCATCAGTATCAAGGCCTCCAATACAGTCGTCATGGTGCGCTCGGTGAGACTGCTCGTCGAGGAGATGGACAAGGAGGACATGCACTATCCGCTGCACCTCGGAGTGACAGAAGCGGGCGAGGGCGAAGACGGACGTATCAAGAGTGCCGTGGGCATAGGAGCGCTCCTTGCCGACGGCATTGGCGACACCATCCGGGTGTCGCTCTCCGAGGAACCTGAGGCCGAGATTCCCGTGGCACGCCATCTTGCCGACCACTTCAAGGCTCTCGAGGGTCATCTGCTCATACCCGGCATGGCGGCTCCCGGCTTCAACTGGGTGAAACCGCAACGGCGCGTCACACGGGCCGCGAGTGGAGTAGGGGGCTCCAACGTGCCCTGCGTGGTGATGACAGGTGAAGGTTCCAAGGCCGACTTCATATATGTGGAGAAGACACTCCCGAAAGACGCTGACACGCAGCACCGCTATCTTGTGGATTTCGATGTCTATACCAAGCTTTCGAACGTCCATCCGGAGCTGAAGCTCTTCCCCATCTTCCCCGTCACGGCAATGCCGTTTATCGGAAGTGTGAAGAGCGAGGCCAAGTTCCTCGTGCTGCAGTTTGGCACTCCTGCCGAAGAGTACATAGCCTGCCTGCGCAGCCACCCCGAAGTCATTGTTGTAGGCATGAGCCGGCATCAGAACAGGGTAGGCGACATGCGGGCACTGGTCCACGAGATGATGGCGCAGGGTATAGCCAATCCCGTGATATTTGCCGAAAGCTACCATACCGACAGCAAGAGCGACTTCCAACTCGATGCTGCCGCCGACCTCGGAGCACTGCTCATCGACGGACTGGCCGACGGCATCTGGCTGATGAACGACGGCCATCTGTCGGCCAACGACATTGAGACAACTGCCTTCGGCATCCTTCAGGCTGCCCGTCTGCGCACCTCGAAAACAGAGTATATCAGCTGTCCGGGATGCGGCCGAACACTCTACGATCTGCGTGAGACGATAGCTCGCATCAAGGCCGCCACACCCGAAATGAAAGGACTCAAGATAGGCATCATGGGATGCATTGTCAACGGACCCGGAGAGATGGCCGACGCCGACTATGGCTACGTAGGAGCAGCTGCCGGCAAAGTGTCACTCTACCGCGGACAAGTGTGCGTAGAGAAGAACATTCCAGAGGAAGAGGCGGTCAGCCACCTGCTGGCACTCATCAAGGCAGACAGAGAACAACAACGATAAGTGCGCGGCCATAGCGTTTTATCAAGTGCTGCCTCACCGGATTGCCGGATGGGGCAGCTTTCTTATTCACCCACCGCCCGGCATTTCTCAACGGTTCGCCCTCTCCAGTGTAGCGCTGCCACCGAAGCGGAGTACAACGAACAAATTTGTAACACACCAGGCCGGGAGTGCGTCTTTTCATATGTAAGACTTACAGAGTGGACACCATAGAGTTCAAACAACGGTTTCTGCCATGCTCACAGCGTATGTATGCATCGGCACTACGGCTTACGGGCAACACCCAGGAAGCCGAGGACCTTGTGCAGGAAACCTTCCTTCGGCTTTGGGTGAAGCGCAACAGCCTTCCGGAGTTGCAAAGCGACGAAGCCTTCTGCCTCATAACGATGCGAAACCTCTTCCTTGACACGGTGAGGCGCCGCCACCTCGTTGAGGCCGAACAGGAAGCCTCCAACTTCAATATCAGCGAACAGGAGACCGTTACTCAAGGCATCGATGAGCGCGACACCGTGAACCAGGTGAAGAGCATCATCAGCCGGCTGCCCGAGAAACAGCGCAGGGTCATCACCTTGCGCGATGTGGAAGGATACTCTTTCAAGGAGATACAGCAGATAACCGGACTCAGCGACATCAACATGCGCGTGCTCCTCAGTCGTGCACGTAAAACGGTGAAGATGAAGATGACAGGAGGCAAGAGCCCACTCTAAGAACCACTTACTGAGTGATTATCGCTATTCATAACACTATAAGGACTATGCAGATGGACTATCGCAAACTCACCGAGCGCTATTTCGAAGGACAAACCTCAGAACAGGAGGAAGCCGAACTCAAGGCATGGGCCTTGGGCCAACAAGCCCCACAGGAAGCTCTGCCCCTGGCCGACTATTTCCGTAGCCTTGAGCCCACGGTCCATAAACTTCCTGAATCATTCGCTAACCGACTGGAAAGGAGCATCGACGAATGGAGTAGGGTGGAGCACGCGGCCGAGCACCGAACGCGCACCGCTAGCCTGCGCTGGGCCGTGGGTATGGCAGCTGCCTTCGCTCTTGTATTCTCAATAGGAACAGCACTCAACCTCCGTGAGGACCGGAACAGCAGCTATGCCACTATCGACACCTACGACAATCCGCAGGACGCCTATCAGGAGACACAGCGCGCGCTGCAGACCTTCTCGCTGGCCATCAACAAAGGCTTCAACGCTATAGACAAGAAACAAAACGACAAGTAACCAAATATGAAGAAAATCATCATCCTGACCCTTATGGTCGGCATCGCTACACTGTGCAACGCTCAGGACGCACTCTTTCGAAAATACGACAACGTAAAGGGTGTCACCACAGTATATGTCTCCAAAGCCATGTTCTCCATGATGCCTAAGCTGAAGGCCGGAGACATCAACATCTCCAAACTCGCAGGCAAGATGGACAAGCTGCAGGTACTCACCTGCGACCGCGCATCTCTGATAAACGACATCCGCAATGAAGCCACGGCATACTACGACCGCGAGGGCTTTGAAAACGTGATGAAAGTGAACGAAGGAGGTGAGCATGTGACCATCTACATGAAAGCCCGACAGCACGGTCTCAATGAGTTCGCACTGCTGAACGCTGAAAAAGGAGAACTGGAGATTATCAACATCCTCGGAAAAATAACGCTCAAGGACATCAGAAACCTCACGGGGAGATGACTCTCCTCTTGACGCCAATGAACTTAATAAGCTTACGTGGCCAACTATTGTAGCGCCACGATTAGTTGCCAGCAATGTCCATCCGGCTCCTCCCAGACCCGAAAAGGTCAGGAGAACTGGATGGACATCTTTATATATGGAGTAATGAACGAGGAATGAGATTATTGGAGGCTTAGTGACACACAGTTCTTGAAGTTTGAATGCAGACTGCGACTATGAGCTATCTCTAAGAAAGTTTCCTTACGCGTAGAGAGGTAATCAAGAGAAACGAAATACTTAACATTAAATTATGTTAAGTATTACCTAAGTCTGTTGGAGTTCTGAAAAAAAAGAAATAACTTCGCCCCATCAATTATAATGAATTTGGCACATGAAAAGACCCAAAAGGCTAAGTGTGTGCAAGCTCCCAAAAGAATTGACCTTTGAAGATGTCAAAACCAAGAAAACACTAAAGGAGCTGGAAATGCTTGCCTTACAAACCAGAATTCTTCATAAATTGTGCAGTCCGGCGCAATTATTCCCACCCTAAGAATCATAAGAAATAATATCAAAAAAAGAAGTTGTGTCCGAACACACAGCCAAAAAACAAAGTTTAACAGGAATTACGACCACATTTATCCAATTAATCAATCTTTAGTACATGATGAAAACCAATCCAACCAACAATCCAACCTCACAGCGAGGAGGACATCTTGCACGGATGCTTCGGTTGCCCGTCTTAGCTCTTCTGCTTATGGTAGGTACGACGGCCAGCGCACAAAGCATCACCGTCAAGGGAGTTGTGAAAGACTCTCATGGAGAACCCGTCGTGGGTGCCTCTGTTGTGCCGAAGCGGAACATCAATGCCGGTGTCATCACCGACACAGATGGAAACTTCACCTTAAAAGCCAATGCCGGCGACTCTGTCACTGTGAGCTACATCGGCTTCATGCCTTATAAATTCTTAGCCCGCGCAGGCCGCAACGTCAATGTCGTGCTGACCGACGAGTCGCACACTGTCGACGAAGTAGTTGTCGTGGCTTATGGTACACAGAAGAAAGTATCGGTCACAGGCTCTATATCGGGAGCTAACCCCGAAGACCTCAGAAAGAGCTCGGCCGTGAACTTCGAAAATCAGTTGGCAGGACGCATCACCGGTCTGACCTCCATCCAGACGGGCGGCGGACAACCCGGACGAGATGCCAGCTCTATCTATCTGCGAGGTGTGGCTACCACAAACGGCAACTCACCGCTGATTCTTGTCGACGGTATGACCTATGACAACGTGAGCGGGAACGTCATCTCCGAAATCGATCCTAACGAGGTGGAGAGTGTCAGCGTACTCAAGGATGCCTCTGCAACAGCAGTCTTCGGTGTGCGAGGTGCCAACGGTGTCATCCTCATCACTACTCGCCGCGGACAGGAAGGAAAGGCCAAACTGAACGTCAGCGTGCAGCAGAGCTTCTCCTCCTTCACAAGGTACGACAAGCGCTTACACTCCTGGGACTACATGGAACTGAAGAACCAGGCACTCGCCAACGACGGACTTGCGGCACAGTACTCGGACGAACTCATCAACAAGTTCAAGAATCCGCTGCAGGGACTTGACCCCTCCGACCCCGACTATGAGACGAAGAAGGCCGACAGACTCTATCTCTACTGCGACAACTACTGGCTCAAGAAAGTGTTCGATGACTTCACGCCGCAGACAAAGATCAACGCCAATGTCTCTGGTGGAACGAACCGCTTCCACTACTTTATGAATGCCGGTTACATTCATCAGGGCGGAAACCTCAAGACCGAATCGAAGGACTATCTCGGCTACGATCCCTCATCGTGGATGAACCGCATGAACTTCCGCGCCAACATGGACTATAAGCTCACCCGTGACCTTAAAGCTTCGCTGAACCTGAGCTCCAGCATGCAGACCACCAACATGCCACAGGCCAATATGCTCTATAACGGAAGCGAAAGCTGGCTGATGAGCGATCTGTTCTACGAAGCTCAGATAATGCTGCCGCTACAGGCTGGTCCTACTACCGTAGCCGGACACGGAGCTACCAGTGGCGCTGTCGTTCAACCAAACAACATGGACCGCGGACCATTCGAAATCATGAACCGCTACGGATTCCGTAACCGCACCGATATCGACTTCACAGGACAGTTCTCACTCGAGTTTGATCTCAGCCGCTACATCACGAAGGGTCTGAGCATCAAAGGCGAAGTGAACTACCACAACTCCGGACGCACCGGACGCGACGGAAATAAGCGCGAGATAACCTATCTGATGGTGCCCGACTACGACAACGACACCTTCAGCTATACGATATTCAATGCTACCGCACAAAAGCTCGGTATCTCACGCTTTACGAGCTCGCTCTACAACATCAATGCCCAGGCTTCCATCAACTACAACCGCACATTTGGAGGCAAGCACACCGTTACGGGAATGTTCCTGGCACAACGCGACTATTGGAACAGCAACGCTGCTGAGATTCCTTACAACGTGCTCGGTTTCTGCGCCCGAGCCACTTATTCCTACGACGACCGCTACCTGGCCGAATACAACATGGGCTACAACGGCAGCGAACAGTTTGCACCAGGCCATCGATTTGGATTCTTCCCTGCATTTTCCTTAGGATGGGTGCTGAGCAACGAGAAATTCATGAAGAAACTCACATGGCTCGACTTCCTGAAGCTGCGCTACTCCAACGGTAC
>ONMG01000026.1 GCA_900318855.1 uncultured Prevotella sp. | reverse complement strand
CGTGCGCTCGGAGGTCAGCCGCCTCGGCCCGCCGTATGGCCCTAAGGTGCTCCTTGACAAGGGCCTCGCGCTGCTGCCGCTGATGGTTGAAATAGAGTGGCGTCGACACACTGGCAACGCAAAGCACGACCAGGACGGCCACGCAGAGCGCCAGCAGATGATTATTTCCGACTTTCATTTGTCCCAGTGGAATAATATTCTTACTTTTGCACGCCCACGGCTTAGCCTTAGGGCGCCGATCAGGTGCAAAAATACAAAAAATCCCCTTTACAGCATGATAAATGACGAAATAATCTTTCAACTCCGCAATCAATTGGCCTTCGAGCCCACGGCAGGACAGCAGGAAGCCATGGCTGTGTTCGCCGACTTCCTGACCTCACGCCACGGCCAGCCCACAATGATTCTGCGCGGCACTGCTGGCAGCGGGAAGACAAGTCTGGCTGCGGCCATCGTGAAATCGATGACCGCCATGAAGCGTCAAGTGATGCTGCTGGCTCCCACAGGGCGCGCGGCCAAGGTGTTCGCCCAGACCAGCGGGCATGCCGCATGGACCATTCACCGCCGCATCTACCGCGAGCAGAGCTACCAGGGACTCGACGGCAACTTCAATCTGGCTGCCAACCTCTGGCCCGGCACCCTCTTCATTGTCGACGAGGCTTCCATGATAAGCAATGAGGGCCGCCAAGGCTCGGCATTCGGTTCTGGCAGGCTGCTCGACGACCTCATCCACTTTATCTTCTCGGCCTCTGGCTGCCGGCTGTTGCTGCTCGGCGACAGTGCTCAGCTGCCCCCGGTGGGTGAGACCGAATCGCCGGCACTCTCGGCCGACGTGCTCTCGCAATACGGGTTGCAGGTATTCGAGGCCGACCTCACCGAGGTGGTGAGGCAGGGAGCCCACAGTGGCATACTCTATAATGCATCGCTCATCCGCTCCATGATCGACAGTCACGCTGAGGGACTGGCGCCCCGGCTAAGGCTGCGAGACTTCGACGACATTAAGGTGGTGCCGGGCAACGAGCTCATTGAACAATTGGCCTCGAGCTACACGGAATCGGGTACCGACGGCACTATCGTCATCACCCGGAGCAACAAGCGCGCCAACATCTATAACCAAGGCATCAGGGGCAGGGTGCTCGACCGCGAGGAGGGGCTCTCGCGCGGCGACATGGTGATGATCGTGAAGAACAACTATTTCTGGACTGAGACCGAGCGGCAGCGCCGCAAGCAGCAAGGCGAAGATGCCTCGAAGGTGCCACCCTTCCTGGCCAACGGCGACCGCGCCCTGGTTACAGCGCTGCACAACTGCAGGGAAATCTATGGTTTCCACTTTGCCGACGCCTCACTCGCCTTCCCCGACTACGACGGCTGCGAGATGGAGGCCACCGTGCTCCTCGATACCCTCGGTGCCGAGGCCCCCGCCCTCACCCGTGAGCAACAAGAGCAACTCTATCAGGGCGTAATGGCCGACTATGCCGACCTCACGCGCAAGGCCGAGCGCTTGGGAGCCCTGCGCAGCGATGTCTATTTCAATGCTCTGCAGATAAAATATGCCTACGCCGTGACCTGCCACAAGGCACAGGGCGGACAATGGCAGGACGTCTATGTCGACCAAGGATACGTCACAGCCGAAATGATGGGCGCCGACTACTACCATTGGCTCTACACGGCCCTCACGCGCTCTGACAGCCGCCTCTTCCTCGTCAACTGGCCCGACACCTGTATTGGCGACTGACAGCAGCGACACCCTATTCAAAAGATAAAGCTCAAGAACAATATGCAAATCGACCGTCAATGGATGAACCGGTGGTTCGACGTCTTCAACCACACCTACTTTGACTCCGAGCTGCCACGCCCCAAATTTTCTGTGGGCCACTCACAGACACGTTTAGGCTCCATGAGCTGCAAATGCCGCCGCCGAATGCTGAAGACGGAGTACTATGACTTTGCCATCCGGATGAGCAACTACTATGAGCAGGACGAAAAGCAGTTCCAGACTGTGCTGCTCCATGAGATGATTCATCTCAGAATCGCCGCCATGGGTCTGCGCGACAACTCGCCCCACGGACAGCTGTTTCAGAGTTTGGCCCTGAGCATCAACAGGCGCGGAGGCTGGCGAATCTCTATCACCACATCGAAGAGTAAGCTCAAGCCGCACTGTTCCACCCTGCAACGCAATGTGATGCTGGCCTTGGAGAACACGAGCGGTGCCACCTTCCTCACTGTGGTCAACCCTGCCTACGTGACCCTGCTGGAGCGGCAACTGCGCACGATTGCCAGCATCAGTCATCACCAATGGCTCATCACTACCGACAGTCGTTTTGGCACCTTTCCCAAGGTGCGCACGCTCAGGGCAAGGGCGGTGAGCCGCAACGACTACAACGACGCTATAAGCTGTGGCGAGCCCTTCACCCCCCGCCCGTAAGTGTTCATTCCGGTTTCACCTTATTCTAATTTCGCGCCCCACCAGGTTTTAGCTCCGACCCCTACAGGAAGACTCTCATTCTCAGCCACTTCGGGCGACGAAACCTCCTATCGGCAGTATTTACGCCAATTGGCGGAGATAGTTACGCCAAATGCCGGAGATAGTTACGCCAATTGGCGGAGATAGTTACACCAATTGGCGGACAACGGCTCTTCCAAGGGCACAGAGCCAACAACCCCTTGAGTCAGACCCTGATACGCCAGTGCCTCCAGTCCCGCTGCCGGCAAAGAGAGAAAAAAAGAGCTTTTTCCTTTGCCATTCCCCATGTTTACATTATCTTTGCATTAATTAGCGCTTTAACAATTCATGGACAAGAAGCAATTCTCCCTATTGAGCAAGATAGACTACCCCTCCGACCTGCGCAGGCTCAAGGTGGAGCAGCTGCCGGAAGTGTGCCAGGAGCTCCGGCAGGACATCATCAACGAAGTGTCGGTCAATCCCGGTCACTTCGCCTCCTCATTGGGTGTAGTGGAGCTCACGGTGGCCTTGCACTACGTCTACAACACTCCCGACGACCGCATCGTGTGGGACGTGGGACATCAGGCTTACGGCCATAAGATTCTCACCGGCCGCCGCGACCGGTTCTGCACCAACCGCAAGCTGCACGGCCTGCGCCCCTTTCCGTCGCCCTTGGAGAGCGAATACGACACCTTCACGTGCGGACATGCCTCCAACTCCATATCGGCTGCCCTGGGCATGGCCGTGGCCGCACGGCTGGAAGGCAAGCAGCGCCATGTGGTGGCAGTCATCGGCGATGGTGCCATGAGCGGAGGCCTCGCCTTCGAAGGGCTCAATAATGTATCGTCCACGCCCAACGACCTGCTCATCATCCTCAACGACAACGACATGAGCATTGACAGGGCCGTAGGCGGCATGGAGAAGTATCTCATCAACCTCGACACCAACGCCACCTACAACAAGCTGCGTTTCAAGGCTTCGCAATGGCTACATGCCAAAGGACTGCTCAACGACGACCGCCGGAAAGGCATCATCAGGCTGAACAATGCCATCAAGTCGGCTATCAGCCATCAGCAGAACATCTTTGAGGGCATGAACGTGCGCTACTTCGGTCCCTTCGATGGTCACGACGTGAAGAACATCGTGCGCATACTCCAGCAGCTCAAGGACATGAAAGGCCCGAAACTGCTCCATCTGCACACCGTGAAGGGCAAAGGCTACAAACCCGCTGAGAAGAGCGCCACCATCTGGCATGCCCCGGGACGGTTTGATGCCGCGACGGGCGAGCGCTTCGTCAACGACGACTCAGGGCTGCCCCCCAAGTTCCAGGACGTTTTCGGTCAGACCCTGCTCGAACTGGCCCAGCAGAATCCCCGCATCGTAGGCGTGACCCCCGCCATGCCTACGGGCTGCTCCATGAACATCTTGATGAAAGCCATGCCCTCGCGCACCTTCGACGTGGGCATTGCCGAAGGTCATGCCGTAACCTTCTCGGCAGGCATGGCCAAGGACGGTCTGATGCCCTTCTGCAATATCTATAGTGCCTTTGCACAGCGGGCCTACGACAACATCATCCACGACGCCGCCCTGCTCAATCTGCCCATGGTGCTCTGCCTTGACAGAGCCGGCCTCGTGGGCGAGGACGGTCCCACCCATCACGGCGCCTTCGACATGGCAGCCCTGCGCCCTATCCCCCATCTCACCATTGCCTCGCCGATGGATGAGCACGAGCTGCGCCGGCTCATGTACACAGCCCAACTGCCCGGTAAGGGCACCTTCGTCATCCGCTATCCGAGAGGCCGCGGCACCAAAGTGGATTGGCACTGCCCGCTGACCGAAATCGAGGTAGGCACCGGCCGCTGTCTGCGCCAAGGCCAGGACGTGGCTGTGCTGACCATCGGTCCCGTGGGCAACACGGCCGAAGAGGCCATCAGCCAGTTGGGCCCCGACTATCAGGTGGCTCACTACGACATGCGCTTCCTGAAGCCGCTCGACGAGAAGCTGCTCCACGAGGTGGGCCGACGCTTCGGACGCATCATCACCGTGGAAGACGGAGTGCGCAACGGAGGCATGGGATCGGCAGTGCTCGAATGGATGGACGACCACGGCTACCATCCACAGGTGGTGCGACTCGGACTGCCCGACGAATTCGTGGAGCACGGTCCGGTGGCCGACCTGCAGCGGCTGTGCGGCATTGACGCCGAGTCCATAAAGCAAGCCATCCTCTCCCTGCTTCAGTCAGATAAGTAAAGATAAGACAACATGAAAATTATCATCACGGGGGCCTATGCCATAGGTACCCACCTGGCCAAACTGCTGACGAGAAACAATGAAGACATCACCCTCATCGATCAGGACGAGGACCGTCTGGTGGGCATCAGCAATGAGTACGACCTGCTCACCATGCAGGCTTTCCCGGGCAGCGTGAAGTCGCTGCGCGAGGCCGGAGCCGACTCAGCAGACCTCTTCATCGCTGTGACTCCCGACCAAAGCCTCAACCTGAACAGCTGCATGATAGCCAAGGAGCTCGGAGCCCGCAAGACAGTGGCTAAGGTCGACAATGCCGAATACATGGAGCCCGAGATTCTCGACTTCTTCGGCCGCATCGGCGTGAGCTCCATCATCTATCCCGAGATGCTCGCGGCCAAAGACATCAACAACGGCATCAAGATGTCGTGGGTGAGACAGCGCTGGGACGTGCACGACGGCGCTCTCGTCATGCTCGGCATCAAGCTGCGCGAAGGCTGCGAAATACTCAACACACCGCTCAAGGAGCTCTGCGGCCCCGATGACCCCTACCATATCGTGGCCATCAAGCGGGGAGGCGAGACCATCATCCCGGGCGGCAACGATGTGCTGAAATGCTTCGACATGGCCTACTTCATGACCACCCGCCAATACATCCCCTACATCCGGAAGATTGTGGGTAAAGAACATTATGTCGACGTGAAGAACGTGATGATCATGGGAGGTGGCGACACGGCCGTACGCGCCGTGAAAACCATGCCCGACTACCTCGGCATCAAAATCATAGAGCCCAGTGCGGAGCGCTGCGAAGAGCTCAACCGACTGCTCGACGACCGCGTGCTCGTCATCAATGGCGACGGCCGCGACATCCATCTGCTCATGGAGGAGGGCATCAAGAACACACAGGCTTTCGTGGCACTTACAGGCAATGCCGAAACCAACATCCTGGCCTGCCTCACGGCCAAGCGGCTGGGGGTACGCAAGACCGTGGCATCGGTGGAGAACATCGACTATGCCAGTATGGCCGAAGGTCTCGACATCGGCACCATCATCAATAAAAAGACCATCACGGCCAGCTACATCTACCAGATGATGCTCGATGCCGACGTGATGAACGTGAGATTCATCAACTCCATCAACGCTGATGTGGCGGAGTTCATACCCAAAGAAGGCTCGAAGGTGACCAAGCGCGACGTCAAGGACCTCGGACTGCCCTCGGGCATCACGATCGGCGGACTCGTGAGAAATGGAGAGGGACACCTCGTATCGGGCAACACCCGCATCGAGGTGGGCGACTCCGTCGTGGTGTTCTGTCACGACATCGACCTCAAGCGCGTTGAGAAGTTCTTCATCTGATTGTCAGGCAATGCTCAACTATAAGACAATATATAAGGTATTAGGAGCCCTGCTCTATATCGAGGCCTCACTCATGGGCTGGTGCCTCATCATGGCCATCGGCTATAAGGAAGACGACATGCCGTCGCTCCTTGTGTCGGTGGTCGTCACACTCTTCTTCGGCTTCGTGCTGAGGTGGATGGGGCGCAAGGCCGACAACCGGCTCTCCCGGCGTGACTCCTACTTCGTGGTAACGCTGTCGTGGACGCTCTTCAGTCTCTTCGGCACGCTGCCCTTCCTGCTCAGCGGCTATATCACCAGCTTCACCGATGCCTATTTCGAGACCATGTCGGGCTTCACCACTACCGGCGCCACCATCCTGAAAGATGTAGAACTGCTACCCCATGGTCTGCTGTTCTGGCGCTCGCTCACTCAGTGGATAGGGGGCCTGGGCATCGTGTTCTTCACCATTGCCCTCCTGCCCTCCATGGGCAACGGCTCGGTAAAGGTGTTTGCAGCCGAGGCCACCGGTCCCTTCAGGTCGAAACTGCACCCACGCCTCTCTACAAGCGCCAAGTGGATATGGACCGTCTATCTGGTGCTCACACTGGCCTGCATGGGCTGCTATATGCTGTTCGGCATGGACTGGTTCGATGCCATCAACTTCTCAATGACTTCCACGGCCACGGGAGGTTTCGGCACCTACAACGACAGCATCGCCCACTTCCACTCCGCCCCCATCGAGTACACCAGCACCCTGTTCTGCTTCCTCTCGGGAGTCAGCTTCACGCTGCTCTACACCTGCGTGGCCCGACTGCGCCTGCGTGCCCTCTTCAAGAGCTCGGAGTTCAAGTTCTATTTCTTAGTTGTGGCGGGCTTCACGGCCTTCATCATGGCCGAGCTCATCATACGCAACCACTACGCGCTGGAGCGCGCTTTCCGCTGCGCCATCTTCCAAGTGGTGTCGTTCATCACCACGACAGGCCTGTTCAACGACGACGCCGCCAAGTGGCCGCATGTCACCTGGGTGATACTGGCCACCTGCATGTTCATCGGAGGCTGTTCAGGCTCCACGGGCGGTGGCTTCAAGTGCATCCGCCTGGTGATGATACTCAAGGTGATAAGGAACGAGTTCCGCCAAATCCTGCACCCCAATGCCGTGCTGCCCTTGAAAGTGGATGGCCACGACGTACCCTATCAGAACCGGGTCACGCTGCTGGCCTTCCTGGCCACCTATCTGGCAATCTGCCTCGTGGCCTCCTTCATCGTCATCTCGGCAGGCGTTGACAACACGAATGCCATCACCATTATACTGAGCTCCATCGGTAATGTGGGACCGACCTTGGGCATCGAGATAGGTCCGACGATGGACTGGGGCATGCTGCCGGCCTACGTGAAGTGGATGAGCGCGTTCCTCATGCTGGTGGGACGTCTGGAAATATTCTCCGTGCTTGTCATCTTTACGCCGACCTTCTGGAGAGAAAACTGATTCTACATAAAGCTAAAAGAAATGAAACCATTAAAGTTCAAACCGCTGCTCAAGCAGACACTGTGGGGCGGCGACAAGATTATCCCGTTCAAGCACCTTGACCTGCAACTCGACAATGTTGGAGAGAGCTGGGAGATATCGGGGGTGAAGAACAACGAAAGTATTGTGAGTGATGGGCCTTACGCCGGAAAAAGCCTCAACGACGTGGTGGCAGAGCTCAAGGGGACACTCGTTGGCCAGGCCAACTACGAACGCTTCGGCAACGAGTTCCCGCTGCTCATCAAGTTTATCGACGCACGCCAGCAACTCTCCATTCAGGTGCATCCCTCCGACGAGATAGCCCACAAGCAGGGTAAAGAGCGTGGCAAGACGGAGATGTGGTATATCATGGACTCCGCTCCCGACGCATCATTGCGCAGCGGCTTGAAGAAAGCCATCACGCCCGAACAGTACAAGGAGATGGTGGAGAACGACACCATCACCGACGCCATTGCCGAATACAAGGTAAAGGAGGGCGACTGCTTCTTCCTCCCTGCCGGACGTATCCACAGTATCGGCGCAGGATGCTTCCTGGCCGAAATCCAGCAGACTTCCGACGTGACCTACCGTATCTACGACTTCAAGCGTAAGGATAAGGACGGCAATTACAGACAGCTGCACACCAAGGAGGCTGCCGAGTGCATCGACTATCATGTGGAGAGCAGCTACCGTACCGAGTACAGGCCGGCAAAGAACGAAGGCGTGAGCCTGGTGCGCTGCCCCTATTTCAACACGGCCGTATACGACTTGACAGAGCCTATGACGCTCGACTATTCGGAGCTCGACAGCTTCGTGATTCTCATTGCCACCAAGGGCAGTGCCCACGTTGCCGACAACGAGGGCAACGAGTTCGAGCTCCGCGCCGGCGAGTCGGTGCTCATTCCTGCCACCACAGCCGAGCTGAAAGTGGAAGGCACGATAAAGTTCCTGGAAACATTTGTATAGACGGTTCCCCAAACGTGGGACCGCCGCAACACACCAAGCCCCCTGTCGGCTGCCTGAATACGGCTGCGGCAGGGGGCTTGCTTTATGACATTCGGCAGCTGTGTTTGTCGGCCATGAACCTACTCACGTCAGCCTGGATGCGCTTGAAGGGCTCCGACTCTTCGTAGCCAAGATTCTTCTTCAACATCTGTTCTACGTCACCCAGACTGTTCATATAGCAGGACAACTCATTGCGTGCCTGCGTGGCATGCACACTCTGACGGCTAATCTCATCCTGCCTTTCCTTCACAAGTTCATCGCAGATTCGTCCGAGCAAAGGCACAACCACCTTGTCGAAGAGATGGTGTCCCTGTATATATAAATAGGTATTGTCTGGACGTACCCCCAGTTCCTTGAGTTCCTCACGCAAGGCCAGCCAGCTCTGCTTGGCCATGGGCTTGCGGTGACGCAGCTCATCAGTCTTCCGGCCCACTCTATGACGCAGACGCTCCAACACCGAAGGAATCTCATGCAGTCTCACATTGCCTATCTCTATGGCATGCAGGAAGTCGGTCATGGTAAACTCACTATAGTTGGGGGTACGGTAGAACCAAATGTTCCACACAAAGAGAGGATAGATGATTTCGGAGAAGCTGCGCAGGAAAGAGGCAATGTCGAAGATGTTGTGGTCGTTGAGTGACACCGCCACACACACATCGTGCAGTGACGACGCGTAGCACTGCAGATTCTCGATGGCGTAGGCATAGGTATGGAAGATGTAGGGGCTGCTGATAATCTCTTTGGACACTGCTGTCCGTCCCTGTATAAGGTAGTCGTAGTCGGCGTCAACGCAGGCTATCATGCTGCCGCCCACCTTACCCTTCAACAGACTCATGAGCACCGCCTTCTTGCCGCGCTCGAGATGCGGTGAGCGGGAGGGCAGCGTCACTTGGAAATACCAACGGTCGGTTTCGAACTTCGACAGTACCGTCCGCCAGAAGAACACGTCGTCGTAGCTCTCCACATAGGCCACAATCTTCTGCCTGGCACTCTTGGAATTAAGCTTGTTGGCAGCCTCAAAGAAGCCTGAGCTCAGGTTGTCTTTCAGTCGTTTAGCCATGAAAGTCCTCCTCTGTTAGTCATCAACGGTGATATCGGTCACCTCGGTCACCTTGTCCATCCACCCATTCATGATAACGGCAGGCGAGTGAGTGGTAAGGATAATCTGCACATTGGGGTTTAGCTGTAGAATCAGGTCGATGAGCTGTTGCTGCCATTCCACATGCAGACTCACTTCCGGCTCGTCCATGAACAGCACATAATTGCGTCCGTCTTCGATGAGCACCGTGAGGAGAATGGCCAGCATCTGCTTCTCACCGCTTGACAGCTGGTAGGGTTCGAGCACCTCGCCTATCTGCGAGAACTTTATCTCGTTCTCGGTTCTGATGATTGTTTTGCCGGTGTCGGAAAACAGACGGTCAACCATGTCCTGGAACATCTTCTTAGGCCTGGAAATCTCCTGTGCCTGCTCTGCCGCATCGGGTCCACCCTTTTGCAGCACCTCTATGATACGGTTGCCGATATTCACCTGGTAGTCAAGATACTTTCGCTGCAACTGGAAGAGCTGCCAGTCGAGCTCTGTAACGAGACTCGCATTCATCTTCGCCACCACGTCGTGGTTGATAAGAGGACGGTCGAAAGACCGAATCAGGTCGAACCTTATCCAACGGGCATCATCGGGCGAAACCTTCAGGTGCACTCCCTTGATAAGATGACTGGGGAACTCGCCACCCGCCGACAATCCTCTCACGACCTTATTGATGATGGTGCTCTTGCCCACACCGTTGATACCACTTAGGATGTTCACCCTGCGGTCGAGGTTCCAACGGATGTGCTTGCGCCCGCTCCAAAGAGAGTCAATCTCTATCTGGACGATATAGTCAGCAAATCTTTGCATAGTCTTACGATTTAATGTCTGTACAAAGATAGTGAAAGGCAAGGGAAAGACAAAGCGAATCGGCAAGTTTTTTTGCATCAGCTCTCCCCTACGCAATGCTCTCATGCAAGTAGCCGCCAGCAGAGGACCGGTCGAAAGGCTAATCCACGAACACCGCCCATAGTGCGCCTCCCTCTCATCCTGCAAGTACCGTACAGAGAGATTTAAAAAGCAAAGCCGGCAAACCGACAAGGCAGTGTCCAAAGACTCTTATGCATAAGACCCTTGATTTTCGTCCTTAAGAATTTGCCCTTTTCGGGGAATATGCTTATTTTTGCAACGTATGAAACAAGGCTGCTTACTCATTGCCGATGACAACCGCAACATTCTCACCACCGTGAAGTTGCTGGCCGAAGGCGTATTTGCCCGCATTGTCACTACGGCGAGTCCTGACAGCATTCCGGCCAGGCTGCGCGAAGACCGCCCCGACGTGGTGCTCCTCGACATGAACTTCCACAGTGGTATCAACAATGGGAACGAGGGGCTCTACTGGCTTCGCACTATCCGCCATCAACGCCCCCAGACACAAGTTGTGCTCTTTACGGCCTACGCCGACATCCAGTTGGCCGTCAACGGTCTGAAGGAAGGGGCAGCCGACTTCATCGTCAAGCCCTTCGACAACGACCAGATGGTGGAGACGCTGCGCAACGCCTACCTAAAGACGCAGCCCTGCAAGGCAGGGAACAAGAATGAAAGCGGCATGTTCTGGGGCAGCAGTCCGGCTATGACCACGCTGCGCGCCATGGTTGAGAAAGTGGCTGCAACATCGGCCAACATTCTCATCACGGGAGAGAATGGCACCGGCAAGGAGGTGCTGGCCAACGAGATTCACCGGCTCTCGCAACGTGCGACAGGGCCTATGGTGGCCATTGATTTGGGCGCTGTGAGCGAGTCGCTCTTCGAGAGTGAGCTGTTCGGACATGTCAAGGGTGCTTTCACCGACGCCAAAACCGACAAGCCCGGAAAGATGGAACTTGCAGAGGGAGGCACCCTCTTCCTCGACGAAATCGGCAACCTTAGCTATTCGCTGCAAGCCAAGCTGCTCACAGCACTCCAAAGTCATCGTATCACGCGCGTGGGCGGACAGCGCCAGATCGACATCAACGTCCGGCTCGTCTGCGCCACCAACCGCGACCTCGCACAGATGGTGAGTCAAGGCCAATTCCGGGAAGACCTGCTCTACCGCATCAACACCATCCATTTGAAACTGCCTCCGCTGCGCGAGCGCCAAGGCGACATCGTACCGCTGGCCCAACATTTCCTCGACCGCTACGCCAGCATGTACGGCAAGCAGAAAATGACCTTCGCAGAAGAAGCCAAGAAGAAGATTGAAGCTCTGCCTTGGTACGGCAACATCCGTGAGCTCCAGCACGCCATCGAGAAGGCAGTGATTCTCTGCGACGCCAATGAGATAAGCGATGAGTTGATAGAAGGTTCGCCCATCCATACCGACTCGCAGGCTCAAGCAGTACAGACGCTCGACGAGATGGAAAAGCAGATGATAGCCAAAGCCATACAGGAATGCTGCGGCAATCTCTCACAGGTGGCACAGCGCCTCGGCATCACGCGGCAAACCCTATATAACAAGATCAAGAAGTACAATCTCTAAGTATGGTGAAAGCCATCGCCTCTTTGTTCACAGCCACAATACAGCTGCCCCTATGGCTGGTGTTGCTGACAGCCGGCTTACTGCTTATGCTGGCAGGGAGAGCATACGTGCTCTACCGTCGCAACCGCCTCAACGTAAGCAAGGTGAGATTTCTATTCGATGCCATCGACAACGGTGACTATACCTTCCACTTCTCTGAAGACGCAAAGAAGGACAGCGATGCCGCCCTCAACTCACTGCTCAACCGGACAAAGTCGGTATTGCAGCACGCGCGCGACGAGCAGAAAGAACGCGAGAAGTATTTTGAGCTCATCCTCGACGCTGTCGACACGGGTATCCTCGTAGTAGAGACGCAGAGAGGCATTGTGCTACGCTTCAACCGGGCAGCGCTTCAACTGCTTCAGCGCAGCGACGTGAGTTATATCAGCCAGGTGGAGAAGCAACTGTCGGCATTCTCCGTCCGCGAGACGCATACCATGCTTCGCGGCAAGCAGGTGCGCATTATCGGATTCAACGACATCCGCGGAGAACTGGCCAATAAGGAGACCGAGAGCTGGGTGAAGCTCATCAGAGTGCTCACCCATGAGATAATGAACACGCTCACTCCCATCATCTCACTCTCACAGACGCTACTGCCGAAAGCCAAAGGCGAGGAGCGAGAGGGTCTGGAGGTGATTCACCGCACATCGAGCGAGCTCATCGGCTTCGTGGAGAACTATCGCAAGTTCACCCACCTGCCTCAGCCTCAGCCCAAGATTTTCTATGCTAAACCTTTCATGGAGCGCATGATCAAGCTCTCAGGACGCCATGTGGACCTCTCCGTAGAACCTGCCGACCTGCTTATCTATACCGACGAGGGACTGCTCTCGCGCGTGGTGACCAACCTGCTGAAGAATGCCATGCAGGCCACCCCCGACGACGGCCGGCTCCTGATGCGGGCCTACACCGGTGAGAGCGACAAGATAATCATAGAGATTGCCGACAACGGATCGAAGATAGATGCCGAGACAGCCGAGCACATCTTCGTGCCCTTCTTCACCACCAAGCAGGACGGCAGCGGCATTGGCCTCTCCATATCGCGGCAAATCATGCATCTGCTGGGAGGCACCATCGAGCTGCTTCCCTATGACAGCCAGGGGCTCACCACCTTCAGGCTCACCCTCAATTAGTCATTTTCCTTGTGCTTATGCGACATGATGTCGAGCACCATCTTGTCGGTCACGTCCATGGCCTCCTTACCAATGCTCGTAAGGTTGCTGATGCTCAAATCCACATCTTCATCGATGATGCCCTCAGCCGAGCTGACATGCTTGCCCTCATGGGCCAGCACTGCCGACAGCACAGCCGTCGATACACCGGAGCATATCTTCAGCGAGCAGCTGGGCTTGGCTCCATCACAAATCATACCCGTAAGATTGGCAATCATGTTCTTCACCGCATGACACACCTGCACATAGTCGCCCCCCATGAGATAGGTGATGCCGCAACTCGAACCGATGCTGGCCACCACGCATCCGCAGAGTGCGCTGAGCACCCCGAGCCGCTGCTTGATATAGATGGCCGTGAGATGGCTCAGCGTGAGGGCTCGGATGAGCTCCTCCTCGGTGTTCTCGTTCTCTTGCGCATAGACGGCCACGGGGTTCGTGGCGCAGATACCTTGATTACCCGAGCCGCTGTTGCTCATCACTGGTATCAGCGCACCACCCATACGGGCGTCGCAAGCTGAGGCCGTCTTCGAGAGAATATGAGAGAACATGGTATTGCCGAAGATGCCGTGACTCAGCGGCCGGTCCATCGTCTTGCCCAGGCAGTGGCCATAGTTGCCCTTCAGACTCTCGCGGGCAGCCCGCATATTGTAATCGCGCGTTGAAAGGATGAACCGCAGTTCTTCGAGCGGTGTGGTGGTGGCAAATTCGTAGACCGTACGCAGGTTGAGCCGGATACCAGCATGGGCAGTCTGCGAAGTCGGCTCCTTACGGTCATCCAGGATGACCCTTCCGTTGCGCTCCTCAAGCACAAAGTGGGTATGTGACTCCGAGATGACCGCTGTAGCCGTGTCATCACCATCGGTACACAGCACCTCTACATAAAGCTTGTCGCACTTGCCTTCCTTGAGACCAATCGTGATATAGTGGGTGCGGAGATACTCCTTGCTTGCCTCAAGCGAGTCGGGAGTGAGGTCCTTAATCACCTCCAGCCCATATTCCGACTTACCGATGACGGCCCCCAGGGCAACGGCGATGGGCAGTCCCACCATGCCGGTGCCGGGGATGCCCACACCCATGGCATTCTTGAGCATGTTTCCACTGAGCAGCACGCTGATGCGGTCGGGGCGGCGCCCCAGGATTTCTTTGGCCCGG
>ONMG01000149.1 GCA_900318855.1 uncultured Prevotella sp. | reverse complement strand
CCATTCCGCTCGTTTGCACTATCTTTCAATAAGATAAGGCGGCACTCGGGAATGCAAACGAAAAAACAAGTGTTTTTTCTTTGCCATTCCGCTCGTTTGCACTATCTTTGCAGACAGTAGGCCGAAGGCGCCACCTTGCAAGGTGGGCAGCCTGCCTAAGTAAGGAGTTTGGTATTAATACAGAATAGAACAATTAATCAATGAAAACAGTTTACGATTATTCTGTCAAGGACAGAAAGGGTAACGAGGTGTCACTCAAGGAGTATGCCAACGAAGTGCTTTTAATTGTCAACACAGCCACCAAGTGTGGCTTCACTCCCACCTACACGGAGCTGGAGAACCTCTACAAGAAGTATCACGCTCAAGGATTCGAGATTCTCGACTTCCCCTGCAACCAGTTCGGCCAGCAGGCTCCTGGTACCGACGAGAGCATCCACAACTTCTGCAAGCTCACCTACGGTACTGAGTTCCCCCAGTTCAAGAAGCTGAAGGTCAACGGTGAGGATGCCGACCCGCTCTATAAGTTCCTCAAGAGCCAGAAGGGCTTTGCCGGTTGGGATGAGAGCCACCCTATCTACCCGATTCTCGACAAGATGCTTTCCGAGGCTGACCCCAACTACAAGGAGAGCCCCGAGATAAAGTGGAACTTTACAAAGTTCCTCATCAACAAGAAGGGCCAGGTTGTGGCACGCTTCGAGCCCACGGAGAAGATTGAGAACGTGGAGAAGGCCGTCGTCGAAGAACTCGGCAAGTAATAACCTCTTTGGCCCGGCCCCTGTAAAGAAGCCGGGCCTTTTTAGCTCATTACAGTATGGAACAAACGAAATGCTTGATTATCGGCAGCGGTCCCGCGGGCTACACTGCCGCCATTTACGCCTCGCGCGCCAACCTGCAGCCTGTGCTCTACGCGGGGCTGCAGCCGGGCGGACAGCTCACGCAAACCACTGAGGTGGAGAACTTTCCGGGCTATCCCGACGGTGTTGACGCCAATCAGATGATGATGGACCTCAGGAAGCAGGCCGAGCGCTTCGGTGCCGACTTGCGCAGCGGAGTGGTCGTCAAGGCCGACCTCTCGAAGCGCCCCTTCGTCATCACTATCGACAACGGCGACGAAATAGAGGCCGCAACCGTGATTATCGCCACCGGAGCCAGTGCCAAGTATCTCGGACTGCCCGATGAGGAGAAATACCGCGGCCAGGGCGTGTCGGCATGTGCCACCTGCGACGGATTCTTCTACCGCAAGAAGACGGTCGCCGTGGTGGGCGGTGGCGACACAGCCTGCGAGGAGGCCTCCTATCTGGCACAGCTCTGCAAGAAGGTCTACATGATTGTGCGCAAGCCCTATCTGCGTGCCTCCGACATCATGAAACGCCGGGTGGAAGAGAACGAGAAAATAGAGATTCTCTACGAAACCAATACCCTCGGCCTCTACGGTGAGAGCGGTGTGGAAGGTGCTCATTTGGTATGGCGCAAGGGTGAGGCCGACGAGAAACGCTATGATTTGCCCATCGACGGTTTCTTCCTCGGCATCGGCCACAAGCCCAACACCGACCTCTTCCGTTCACAGTTAGAGCTCGATGAGGCTGGGTACATCAAGACCGTGCCCGGCACTCCCCGCACCAGTGTTGAGGGCGTGTTTGCAGCCGGCGACTGTGCCGATCCCGTTTACCGTCAGGCCGTTGTGGCAGCCGGAAGCGGTTGCATGGCAGCCTTAGAGGCAGAGCATCTGCTCAGCCTGAAGGCATAGTCTTCACCTCAGCTTACTACGTAACTACAATAAAGGGAGACTGGTCGAAGAGCCAGTCTCCCTTTGTCGTCTTTATCCAGAACTACTCACTCTGCAAACCGAAGTCATCGCTTCGGCCCCTTAATTCATCTCCACAACACCTACTTTCACCCACTGCCATCGGCCTCGTCTTCACTGGTGGCAGAGCGTGGAAGCCTTGGGTATCAAAGGGGTGTCACGAATGTGGCAGAACCTTTTCACGAACGTGACAGCACCGTGCCACGAACGTGGCAGACCACTGTCACGTTCGTGGTGAGCCCTGATTGAGCATGGCCCGCAGCACTGCTACGGCCTCGCCTACAGAGGGTATACTGGTGACGTGGAGCAGGCGACGGCCCTTCACCTCCTTGAGCTCACATCGGCGGGGATGCACCGAGATGTAGTCGATAATCTGTCCAAAGACAGTGCTATGATAGTAGGCGCTGTCGGGATTGGCCACGAACTGCATGTTCATCATTCCCTGGCGGAGCACTATCTTCTCGCATCCAAGGTGCTTGCCAAGCCGCCGCAAGGCCACCACCAGCATGAGCTCCTCGCCTTCGTGAGGCACGGGGCCGAAACGGTCGACAAGCTTCTTGCGGTAGGCCTCCAGAGCCTCGTCGTCCTCTATGTTGTCGAGCTCGCGGTAGAGGAGCATGCGCTCACTGCTGCCCGGTACATAGGTATCGGGGAAGTACATCTCAAGGTCGCTGTCGATGGCGCAGTCCTCCACAAAGTCATCCCCGGAAAGCTGCTGTCCGCTGGCCATCTGCTCGGCATAGAGGTCCTGGAACTCGTCGTTTCGCAGTTCGGTGACGGCCTGCGCGAGTATCTTCTGATAGGTCTCATAGCCCAGGTCCTCCATGAATCCGCTCTGCTCGGCGCCCAGGAGATTGCCGGCACCGCGGATATCGAGGTCCTGCATGGCAAGGTTGAAGCCGCTGCCGAGGTCGGAGAAGTTCTCCAGGGCATCGAGTCTGCGGCGTGCCTCGGGCGTGAGCACACTCTTCGGCGGAGCCAGCAGATAGCAGAAAGCCTTGCGATTGCTGCGTCCCACGCGGCCGCGCATCTGATGGAGGTCGCTCAGACCGAAGCGGTGGGCGTCGTTGATGATGATGGTATTGGCGTTGGGGATGTCGATGCCGTTCTCCACGATGGTGGTCGAGAGGAGCACGTCGTAATCGTAGTTGATGAAGCCCATGATGATCTTTTCCAGCTCCTCGGGAACCATTTGCCCGTGACCGATGGCCACCCGGCAGTCGGGCACATACTTGTGGATGAGTTGTGCGATTTCGGGCAATGAGCTGATGCGGTCGCTCACGAAGAACACCTGTCCGTTGCGGCTCATCTCGAAGTTGATGGCATCGGCGATGACCTCATGCCCGTAGGTGGCCGTCTCGGTGTGGATGGGATAGCGGTTGGGTGGCGGCGTTCGGATGATGCTCATGTCGCGTGCACCCATGAGCGAGAACTGCAAGGTGCGCGGGATGGGGGTAGCGCTCATGGTGAGGGTATCCACATTGGTCTTGAACTTGCGGAGCTTCTCCTTGGTGGCGACGCCGAACTTTTGTTCCTCGTCGATGATGAGCAGTCCGAGGTCGTGCCACTTCACGTTCTTGCCGATGAGCTTCTGAGTGCCGATGAGGATGTCGGTCCTGCCCGCTTGCAAATCGTCGAGCGCATCGTGCACCTGCTTGGCCGTCCGCGCCCGCGTGAGATAGTCCACCTTCACGGGGAAGTCCTTGAGCCGGTTGCGGAAGGTCTGATAGTGTTGGTAGGCCAGCACGGTGGTGGGCACGAGGACGGCCGTCTGCTTGGAGTCGCAGGCTGCCTTGAAGGCCGCTCTGATGGCCACCTCGGTCTTGCCGAAGCCCACATCGCCACACACCAGCCGGTCCATGGGCTTGGGGCTCTCCATGTCGGCCTTCACCTCCTGTGTGGCCTTGAGCTGGTCGGGAGTGTCCTCATAGAGGAAACTGGCCTCGAGCTCGTGCTGCATATAGTTGTCGGCCGAGAAAGCGAAACCTTTCTCCTTCTTCCGCTTGGCATAGAGACGGATGAGGTCGCGGGCGATGTCCTTAATCTTCTTCTTGGTGCGCTCCTTGAGCCGCTCCCAGGCACCGGTGCCGAGTGTGGAGAGGCGGGGTGGTTCGCCCGTGGCACTGCTGCGATACTTGCTTATCTTGTAGAGCGAGTGAATGGAGACGTCGACTTTGTCGTTGTTCTGATAGATGATGCGTATCACCTCCTGATAGCTGTTGCCCACGGGAACGCGCACCAGACCGCCGAACTTGCCTATTCCGAAGTCGACATGAACGAGATAGTCGCCGGGCTGCATCTCCTGGAGCTCCTTCATCGTGAGCGCCATCTTACCGGCTCGGGCACCGTCGGACTTGAGACTGTATTTATGGAAACGGTCGAATATCTGGTGGTCGGTGAAGAGGCATGCCTTCAGGTCGTCGTCCACATAGCCCTCGTGAATGGTCCGGTCGACAGGGGTGAAGGTGATGCCGGAACGCTGTTGGTTGAGCGACGAGCGGTCGGGGTCGGCACCTTCCTCGGCAAAGATGTCGCGGAGCCGGTCGTGCTGCTTCGGACTGTCGGCAAGGATGTAAATATGATATCCCATGAGGAGGTAGTCGCCGAGGCTCTGCCTGAGCAGACTGAAGTTCTTGTGGAAGAGGGGCTGGGGCTGGGTATGGAAGTCCAATACGGAGAGCTGGGCGTTGGCGTTGAGACGGCGTTTCTGCTGTGAGGTGAGCTCTGGGCCATACTCCAGCAGACGGAAAGGCTCGGCGCCTTCAAGAAACTGAGCCTTGGTGCAGAGCACGCTGTTGCGACGCATCTCGGCCTCCACAGCGGGGCGCTCGGCCTCAGGCACTTCGCTGAGCCGCTCCGTGAGGGCCTGCCGGGAGAAGCCTTCCTCATAGATGCGACCCACGGTGTCGGCCACGTAATCGAAGTCCTTCGTCACTATCAGTGTCCGGGTGGGAAGAAACTGCAGCAGGGGCACTTTGGCAGCGCTGCCCGACGCCAGTTCAGGCACGATGTCGATCTCCTGCCGACGCTCGTCCGACAGCTGACTCTGCACGTCGAAGGTGCGGATGCTGTCGATGTCGTCGCCAAAGAGGTCGATGCGGAAAGGCAACTCGGAGGAGAAGGAGAAGATGTCGAGGATGCTGCCACGCACTGCGAACTGGCCAGGCTCGTAGACGTAGTCGACTTGCTGGAAGCCGAAATCGCGCAGGGTGGCCTCGGTCTGAGTGAGGTTCATCGTCTGCCCCTCGCGGAGGTGAAGAAGTTTGTCACCCAAGACCTGCTGGCTGACCACCAGCTCGGCCAAAGCCTCGGGATGGCTTACAATGAAGGTGGACCGCTCAGCGGGAAGCGCCGACAGCCGGGCGAGCACCTCCGTGCGCAGCACTTCGTTGGCACTGTCGCGCTGCCCGTACTTCACGGCCCGACGGTAACCCGAGGGGAAGAAGAACACGTCGTCGGTGCCCATCACCTGGGTGAGGTCGTGGTAGAAATAACCGGCCTCGTCCTGGTCCTGAAGGATGAAGAGCACCACACCCCGAGAAGCAGGGGCTACGGAGGAAAAGAGTAAAGGGGTGGCGGAGGCCGACAAACCACTTAGGAAGACATTGCCTCCCGCCTTGTCTTCCAGCAGATGTAGCAGGGCTCTCGCCTTGGGTGAACGTGCGTAGAGCTGCTGTAATTCCTGTATTTTCAAACTATCCTAATGTGTATTATCCTTTCTGAGCCGTGGCGCCCCACGCCTGCCCCCTGGGGGAGGAGGCTCATGGCGGCACTCCCGGCAGCCCACATCTAAGGGGGCACTGTCAAGCCTTGGGCAACTTGGGGTATTTGCGCAGCCATCCGTCCAGGCGCAGGCGCATCACACCGAAGAAGGCCTCGCTGAAGATGCCGCCGCTCATCTTGCTCGTACCCTCGCGGCGATTGACGAACACCACGGGAACTTCCTTAATGCGGAAGCCTATCTTGTAGGCGGTGAACTTCATCTCTATCTGGAAGGCATAGCCCTTGAAGCGTATCTTGTCGAGGTCGATTGTCTCCAACACGCGCCGACGATAGCAGACAAAGCCGGCTGTGGTGTCATGGACCTTGAAGCCTGTGACGAAGCGCACGTAGCATGAGGCGAAGTAGCTCATCAGTACGCGACCCATGGGCCAGTTGACCACGTTGACGCCACTAACATAGCGCGAGCCCACCGCAAGGTCGAAGCCTTCGTCATGGCAGGCCGCATAGAGACGGGGCAGGTCCTTGGGGTCGTGGCTAAAGTCGGCATCCATCTCGAAGACATATTGATAATCGTGCTGCAATGCCCATTTGAAGCCTGTGATATACGCTGTGCCCAGTCCGAGCTTACCCGCCCGTCGGAGGAGGAAAAGCCTGTCGGAGAACTCACTGTCGATGAGACGCTTCACGATGTCACCCGTTCCGTCAGGACTGCCATCGTCGATAACCAGTATATGGAAGGGCTTTTCGAGCGCGAATACGGCACGTATGATGTTCTCGATATTCTCCTTTTCGTTGTAAGTGGGAATGATTACAATACTATCACTTTCCATAGTGTATGCTTTTACTCTTGCAAAGATAGCTCAATCGCCAATAATATCAAAGAAAAAAGGCGCTTTTTTCTTTGCGCCTTGTCTGAGAGCTTCAATTCTCCTTTCCTTCATGCTGCATGAGGGAGCATTACTGGTCGGTATTCTCCACATAGCCCTGGAAACGGGGGTCAAGCGACGACATCACAGCCTTGTAGGCTTCGTCCATCGTTGCCCGCTCTTCATCGGCCCCTTTGCCTTTCGGAGGAATGGGTTCGTGGATGGTAAGGGTCAACGGATGCCAGTTGACGAAATGCATGTCGCGCATACGGGGCATAACATCAAAGGAACCGTTGATAGTCAGTGGAACCACAGGCAACTGCAACTCGTCGGCGAGCATGAAGGCACCGCGACGGAAGAAACCCATGTGACCGGTGAAGGTGCGTGAGCCCTCGGGGAAGACCACTAATGACATGCCCTCACGCAGTATCTCTCGCGCTTCATCATAGCTCTTGCGTATCCGACTGGGGCCACGCTTATCAACAAAGATATGGTGGGCACACTTGCAGGCATATCCCACCAAGGGCAAACGCCGCAGCTGGTACTTCATCATCCACTTGAAGTTACGGTTCAAGTAACCATAGATGAGAAAGACATCGAAGATGCCCTGGTGATTGGCTACGAAGACATACGACTGGCCTTCCTTCAGGTGCTCCCGGCCTTCCACCTTCACGGGGATAAGCAGAAACCACAGCAAGAGGCGCGACCACAGTTTTCCGGGATAATAGCCCCAA
This sequence comes from uncultured Prevotella sp., assembly GCA_900318855.1. Classification (GTDB taxonomy): domain Bacteria; phylum Bacteroidota; class Bacteroidia; order Bacteroidales; family Bacteroidaceae; genus Prevotella. The sequence continues at coordinate 20,493 of ONMG01000149.1, read as the reverse complement.
AAATGGCCATTGCCTAACAGGCAGCCCAAGACGGTGGTTAATGACAGGATGATTGATACGGCGAGGGAAAGCGGTGCGGCAATAAACACTTGATAGATGCGGTAGAGGTATTTCATAGGGATAAAGGATTCTGATTTCGGATTTCTTATTCTTGACGGTTGTCAACGTCGGTGGAGGGTGATGACGGCTATCTCGGGCGTGGCTCCTATGCGCAGTGGCACCAGCCCACAGAGACCGGATGTGACATAGAGCAGACGGTTGCCGCTACTGTAGAGGCCATAGTCTTCCTTATACGAGAACATGGTGGGCCGGAGCCCGAGAATATTTATCTGCCCTGCATGCGTGTGGCCGCTAAGGGTGAGCATCACCTGAGGATAATACAGAATGTCGCTGTCCCAGGCTATAGGGTTGTGTTGAAGCATTATGGCAAAAGCCTTTTGTGGTATACCTTTCATCGTCCTGGGAATATCGCAAGAGTCGGGCAATGGATTCTGCCCCTTACACTCGCTACCGGCAATGAAGATGGAGTCGCTCCCCCGTCTCAGTACGATGTGCTCATTGCAGAGCAGACGCCAGCCAAATTGCCGTTCGCGCTCTCGCAGGGTCTGCTCGTTGACTCTCTTCTCAGCCTCGTTAGCCCGAATGTAGTAGCTGTAGTCATGGTTGCCGAGCACCGAGAACACTCCGTCGTGGGCACGCAGCGAGGAGAGTGCTTTCTGATGGGAGTCGAGGTCGGAGGCCTGGATGTTTACAAGGTCGCCCGTGAAGGCTATCAGGTCAGGATGCTGTGCGTTGATGCTGTCGACGTCACGCTGCAGGAGGGAGCGGCGCCCATCCTTGAAAGTCCCGACATGGGCATCGCTGAAGAGGACGATGCGATAGCCGTCGAAAGCCTTTGGCAAATTGGGGAACGAAGCCTCGATGTGACGAACCTGGAACCGACGCGGTCCGAGCGTCATGCCATAGAAGAAGAGTGCAAGGGTCACGGCGATAAACGCATCACCCACATAATTACCCCAATTGCGGTGCAGGCGGAAGACACGCTTCGCAATGAGCCCCAGACACGAGAAGAAGGAAAAAGCCGCCTTTGGCCACACCAGAATACCGGTAAGGAACATATAGAGCTCTATCCACGCTATATCCCCGGGCACAAAGTTGCGCGTAAAGGCAAGGATGAGTGTATAGATGGCCATTACAAGGCCCGGAACAAGCCAAAGCAGCCGGGCTTTCACCGTTCCCAGGAAGCGGCTGTGACGGTAGTGCCATTCGATATAGGCATCCGACAGCACTATGGCCAACAATATGGGTAAGGCTATTCTTGCTATCATGATTCTTATCTCCTCAAGGTGCTCGCCCCTATGAAACGGCGTATCATCTCCACCGGGACTCCCCGCCGACGGGCATAGTCGCGAAGCTGGTCCTCACCTATCTTGCCCAAATCGAAATAGCGTGACTTGGGATGCGAGAACAGGAATCCCGACACACTGGCATGGGGCACCATCATGCCACTCTCGGTCAGCCGTACTCCTATCTGCTTGAAATCGAGCAGTTCATTGAGTGTGAAGTTCACGCTTGTATCCGGCAGCGACGGATAGCCTACGGCAGGCCGTATGCCCTGATAGCGCTCAGCCAGAAGGTCCTTCATCGAAAGCTGCTCATCGGGTGCATATCCCCAGTAGGTGGTTCTCACCAACTGGTGCATCCGCTCGGCTGCGGCCTCGGCAAGCCGGTCGGCAAGCACCTGAGCCATCATCTTGGCGTATGCGTCATCCTCATGACCCTTAACGGCGGTGATATCAACCGACGTGGCAAAGACACCTGCCCTATCGGCAATGTGGGAAGAGAGTGGACGGACAAAATCGGCCAGACATAAGCAATAGTCCTTACCCGGGCTGGGCCTCTGCTGTCTCAGCATGGGCACGCGAACACCGTCTAAAACAAGGTCGTCGCCATCGCTGTTGGCACTGAGCAAGCGGAAGACGGCATAAGCTTTGTATCTGCCCTGCCAACTGTGAAGCACCGCCTCGGCCTCCTGCTTCAGACTGGCCTTCACCTCAGCGGACTTTCCGTCCAGTCCCCAAGCATGAAAAATATAGAGCCAGTTCACATAAGGCTCAAGCTCGGCTATATCAAAGATAAGCTTCATAGTTCTCGGAATCTTACCTCCTCGCCCCTATAAGCATCATCACTCAGATGACGCTCATCAGCCAGGAGAGCATGGCCGTTACAGAAGGTTTGCATCACGCGCCACTGGAACTGATGCCCCTGCAACGGACTCCACTTGCACTTGCTCTGGATGAGGTCGGTTGTAACGAACCATGGCGTGTGGGGTTTAACTATCACAATATCCGCCTTGTAACCGTTGCGCAAGAATCCTCTTTCAGCCACACTGAAGAGAGTGGCCGGATGATGACACATCAAGGTTACCAGTTGCGGCAGGCTGAGGACACCTTCATCGCAGAGTTCCAGCATCGCGGGTAAGGAGAACTGCACCATCGGCATCCCTGACGAGGCCCGGCAACAGCCACCCTGCTTCTCGGCCAACAGATGGGGGGCGTGGTCGGTGCCTATCGTATAGAGGGTGCCATCCGTCAGCGCACGTCGCAGGGCCTCACGGTCAGCCCTGCTCTTTACGGAGGGATTGCACTTGATGAGACTTCCTAAACGAGCATAGTCGGCATCCGAGAAAATAAGATGAGCGATAACTGCCTCTCCGGTGACATTGTCGCCCAGCAAGGACAATTCCCTCGCTGTTGACAAATGGGCAACATGGAGACGAGTGCCGAACTTATGAGCTAACTGACATGCCAAGTATGTGCTGCGATAACAGGCCTCTGCACTCCGGATGACCGGATGCTGGTCGGGTGCGGGGTCGGGGCCGAACTCAGCTTTAGCCTTAGCCATATTGGCACTGATAACGGAGCCATCCTCACAATGCACCATAAGAGGCAGCTCCAAACGCGCACATTCAGAAAAGATGTCATTCAACGACTGGAGCCTGTCTACCAACATGTTTCCGGTACTGGCTCCCATGAAGAGCTTTATCCCTGGGATACGGTGTCTGTCGAGTTCAGAAAACAGGTGAGCGTTTGCATTGGTAGCACCAAAGAAGAAGCTAAAGTTGACATGGCTCTCGCTGCGGCCTCTTGCAAACTTATCGGCGAGTGCCTCCTGGCTGGTGGTTTGAGGTAGGGTATTCGGCATATCGAAGAAGGTGGTCACTCCTCCAAAAGCTGCCGCCCGACTCTCACTCTCAATATCCGCTTTGCGCTCAAGCCCAGGCTCACGGAAGTGCACATGCTCGTCGATGACACCGGGCAATACAAAGCACCCCGAGACATCCACGACCTTGTCGTAGATGTCACAGGGCAGATTATCTTGTGGGAATATTCCTGCAATGCGATCGTCTACGATAACGATGCATCCAGGAAGCATCTTCCCTTCATTAACTAAGGTTCCTCCCTTTATCAGTGTTTTCATTATTCCTGCTTCGGCTTGGCAAGCTCGTTGGGTGTGGGAGCCGCCATTGGCTGGCCCAAGTTCTGCGGAGGCACGGCAGGCGATGCCGGCATCTTTGTGCCATTCATTATCTGCTGGTTCTCCTGCGCCTTTGCATAGTAGTCTTTTACGTATGGGTCGTTCTTGAACTTGTCGGTAGCTTTGCTCATAATATCCTCTATCCATGGGTCAAGCATAGGATACTCGTAAGAACTGGTATGTAGAGAGAAGGCCCAAGGACCCAACACATTGTCGAAATTCTCCACAACGAATCCTGACATCAGTTTGTCAATTTTCTCATTCAGCTGCATCTGACGGGCATTCAGCTTAGCATAGACCTCGTCCATATTACTGCCTGTAGCATAGCCCTGATACTCTGCATTTGCCATTTCCTGCACTTGGTTCTGCAGCTGCATCAGCTTATTGCGGAACGTGGTAAGCGAGTCGTTCAGCGGAGTGCCGCTCACATCCTGCTGCGTGTTATCAAGCTTTATCGTGATGTCGCCATCTTCGAGCACCACGGGAAGCACATAGTCTTGGTCCATGAAGATGGTACCCATGCAGACCGAATCAACACTACCCTTGAAATGGAACTGACCATGAACCACTTCGCAAGAATCGACATTCTTCATCGTGGTGTCGCTGACCACCTTCAGATAGAGCATGTGACCGTCGAGCGTAGATACGTTCGACGAGCCCTGGATAGTAAAGCTCTTTGAACAAGAGGTCAGAGCCAGTACAGAAAGGAAAGCGTAGAGTATCTTATTCATATATTATGCCGTTGTTCTGTTTTGTTACAAAGGTAACACCTCTCTACGAGAGAATAAAAGAATTTTATTCAATTTAATCAAGGGGTGGAGATTTTATAGTTTTTTTTCTTTTTCAAGCTCGTGCGATAGGCGGTGCGTAGTATAGACCTCAAGCACTGCCGCTATTAACAATGCGATAACCCACTTATTATATATATAGGTAATATAGCTGATGTATCCACCTTCACCCTTGAAGAGAGGTAGTAAGAAGTGCACGGCCGTATCAGCCATGAGGATGCCGGTAAGGATGAACAATATGCCAGAGAGCAACTGGATGCGCTTCAGCCTTCTGATAACAAGGCTTGTCCCGGAATAGGTCTGGCGGGTCTGCATCACGCTGAAAAGCACAGCACCGACCAAGAATATCCAACTCGCCACCTCACGATGCCACATAAAGGCGAAGCAACCTGCGCCCACAACCATCAACAAGCCTCCTAACAAGAAAAGGAATGTCTCAGCTTTACTCATCTGTCTCATTGCTTTGATTAGTTTGATTGTCTTGCTCATCGTCGCTAAGCACAAAGATATCCTCATCGTCGGCTTTCATGAAATACTGCTCGCGGGCAATCTTCTCAATAGCCTTAGGATTGCGCTTCAGCTCGTTCAGCTCTTTCTTCTCAGCCTCGTTCTTCTTATTGAAAGCATCAATCTCGTCTTCAATCTTACTAATCTGTAGCTGAAGCTTGACACGCCTAAGCAGACTGTTGTCATCGAAGAAGCCCACAATAAGTACTCCCACTACAATCACAATGAGATACTTGTAGTGATTAAGCCAATTAAGGATAGCTGTCAATCGACTTGCATTCATAGGTGCAAAAGTAGGAAAATAAATCCGAAAAAGACTAAAAGGGTATGCCAATTATTTATAAAACCTTCTATTCGGCTTATTCGGCATCCCTTTTGGGCACCTATTGCCATACAAGGACATAGGGCTTTTGAGGGTGCAGTCTGAACAATGCATCTACCGTATTCACTTTATATGCGCACGAAGGATCCGTATGAAGAATCACGACAACTCAAGATTAAAGGCGGTGCGCAGATGCTCTATCGAAGCATTGTCCTTTCTCATCTTATCGAATAGTTGTTTGCCCGTGAGGGCCACTTTTACCTCTTCCTTTGCCGCAATACGCAGCGATATCTGCAACTTGGAGTTATGGAGCCTCTTTCTGAGTGTAGCCGAGAGATTAGGTTTGAGCTTCTCTATCTCCTCTTTTAAGAAATCGTTGTCAACAGCCAACTCGATGACTGGCATGTTAGTGATTTGCGGTATCATATTCTTCAAGCGGGCTGACATCCCCCTGAGCTCCTGGGCCATTTCATTGCACATAGCGACCCATTCCACATTAAGCTGCTCTTGTGTGAAGGAAGACTCTTCACCAGTTTGTGCAGCTTGCTGATGATTCGATTCAGTCTGCTTACCCCCACCCAGAATCGACTTAAAAGTGAAACCGAAGTTCGTCATAACCTTCCCCTGCCCCAGTGCAGCAAGCGGGTTACCCAACTGAGCAGCAGGGCGGTTGACAGCCGTCGCGATTGTCTGCGGACGTTGATGCACCTGTGCTCTCAGACCAGCCACCTGCTGGACCGGTTTTGCCTGAGCGCTGGCCATCAGATTCTTGAACAGGATTTTCAAACGCTTAGGGCGACGCCCCGCACCAGGCTTATCATCGCCATCGGACTGCGTTATCTGAGCCACTTCGATGAGTGTGAGCTCCACCAAAAGCCGTTTGTTACTGCTCTGTCGGTAGTTGACATCACACTGGTTCATAATCTGCAGTGCCTTGTACAGGAAGTTAGCCGGGCAACGCTTTGCCTGTTCTTTGAAACGCCCGCGTTGCCGATCACTCGTCTCCAACAAAGGCAGCGTCGACTCATCCTTCGCCATGAGCACGTTTCTAACATGAGAGGCTAGTCCGTTAATCAGGTTTCCTCCATCGAAGCCACGGCCGATGATGCCATTAAGCAGGAGCATGATGTCGCTCACCTTATTCTGAAGTGCCAGGTCAATGATTCTGAAATAATTCTCGCTGTCGAGCACATTCAAGTCCTGAAGCACCTTCTCGTAGGTGATGTTGCCCTGTGAGAAGCTGGCTGCCTGGTCGAAAATCGACAGGGCATCGCGCATACCTCCATCAGCTTTCTCAGCAATCACGTTCAGCGCTTCTTCTTCGTACTGAATGCCTTCCTTACCCGCTACCATCTTAAGATGATTGATAATCTCCGGCACTGTCATACGCTCGAAATCGTAAATCTGACAACGCGAGATGATGGTAGGCAGAATCTTGTTCTTCTCCGTAGTGGCCAGAATGAAGATGACGTGAGCAGGCGGCTCCTCAAGGGTCTTGAGGAAAGCATTGAAAGCCTGCGACGAGAGCATGTGCACCTCGTCGATGATGAACACCTTGTACTTCCCCACCTGAGGCGGAATGCGCGTCTGGTCCATCAGAGCCTTGATGTCCTCCACCTTATTATTACTGGCAGCATCGAGCTCGAAAATGTTGTACGACCGCCCCTCATTGAAGGCCTTGCAACTCTCGCACTCATTGCAAGCCTCGCCTTCGGCGGTTGGATTCAGACAGTTGATGGCCTTAGCAAAGATGCGCGCGCAGGTTGTCTTTCCGACTCCTCGTGGACCACAAAAAAGATAGGCATGTGCCAGCTTCTTGCTTTTCACCGCATTCTTCAATGTTGTCGTAAGTGCTGGCTGCCCCACAACGGCATCGAAAGTCATTGGTCTGTACTTACGCGCCGATACGATATAGTCTTCCATTTGTCAGGGTAATAAGTCTTTTCTGCAAAGTTAATGCAATCGAAACAAACAGCAAAGTAAAAAGGGCTTTTTCTTTCAAAGTGCGTTAGCTTTATTTTGAGGATTCTACCTTTATTATTGCCTCCTTTGGCAGGCCGAGGTCCCCGCAGGCCTTTCGGCAGGGTCGTTCCTTTGTCCATTGCATAGCACTACTTTGAAAAGAATGGAACTCATATTGAATTCCATTCTTCAGCCTCTTCGGGCACGTTGTCACTCCACAGTGACACTCTTGGCCAAGTTACGGGGCTCATCAACGTTAAGCCCCTTCTCAACAGCGATATGGTAAGCCAAGAGTTGCAAGGGGATGACAGTGAGCAGCGGTGCCAGGGGTGCCAGCGTCGACGGGATGCTGATGGTCTCGTCGACGATCTTCTCCATCGATGTGTCGCCCTCAGTGATGACGGCGATGATACGTCCGCCACGCGCCTTGACCTCCTGCATGTTCGACACAATCTTCTCGTAGCCCTGATGATGGGTGGCAACGAAGAGCACCGGCATCATGTTGTCAACCAAGGCGATAGGGCCATGTTTCATCTCTGCGGCCGGATAGCCCTCAGCATGGATATAGCTTATCTCCTTGAGCTTCAGTGCCCCTTCCAAGGCCACGGGATAGTTCCAGCCGCGCCCGAGGTAGAGGAAGTTGGAGGCATAGGTGTAGACGCGCGCCAGACTCTTAATGGCGTCATTCTTCTTCAGAATGGCTTCAATCTTATCAGGGATGAGCCTCAGCTCGTGCGTCAGCGCCGCAAACTCGTCATGGCTCAATGTACCCTTGGCGTCGGCTAAAGCCAGGGTGAGGAGTGTCAGACAAGTGAGCTGTCCTGTGAAGGCCTTTGTCGAAGCCACTCCAATCTCCGGCCCTACATGGATGTAGATACCCGTGTGGGTCTCGCGGGCTATGCTGGAACCCACGGCGTTGACGATGCCGAAGATGTAGGCACCTTTATCCTTGGCCATTTTGATGGCAGCGAGAGTGTCGGCGGTCTCACCACTCTGTGAGATGGCGATGACGACATCGGTGGGATAGATGACAGGGTCGCGGTAGCGGAACTCAGAGGCGTAGTCGACCTCTACGGGAATCTTGCAGAAATGCTCGATGAGCTGCTTACCCACGAGTCCGGCATGCCATGAGGTGCCGCAGGCCACGATGATGAAACGTGTGGCCGAGAGCAGACGCGCACGGTTGTTGTGCACGGCGGAGAGCACTACCTCATCGTCGAAGAGACGACCACTCATGCAGTCGCGCAGGCAGCGGGGCTGGTCGAAAATCTCCTTGAGCATGAAGTGAGGGAATCCGCCACGGTCCAGCATGTCAAGGTCCATGTCTATCTGCTTGACGTTGACGCTGATGCTCTTGTTGCGCAGGTCGATGACCTTCAAGGGCTCACCCCGGTGGCAGACGGCAATCTGCTTGTCGTCCATATAGACCACCTCCTTCGTGTATTCCGCGATAGGCGTGGCGTCGGAGGCAATGAAGAACTCGGTGTTGTCTTTCGTCACACCGATGACGAGGGGTGAGCCTTTGCGTGCGGCGACAATGGTGTCGGGGTCACGGCGGTCAATGACGGCGATGGCATAGGCACCGATACACTTCGCCAAAGCGTGTCGCACAGCCTCAGCGAGCGAGCAGTGGTGCTTGTTCTGAGCATATTCTATGAGTTGCACGAGGACCTCGGTATCGGTGTCACTCTTGAAATGGAAGCCGCGCTTAGAGAGCTGCTCTTTGAGGACAGTGAAGTTCTCGATGATTCCATTGTGCACGATGACGAGGTTACCCGACTCCGAGACATGGGGATGGGCGTTGCGCAGCGACGGCTCACCATGGGTAGCCCATCGAGTGTGGGCGATACCTATAGTGCCGGAGCAGTCCTTGCCCTTGGCGGCAAGCTCGAGGTCGCTGACCTTACCCTTGGCTTTATAGACGTTGAGTTTGTCATCGGCACTGATGAGTGCCACACCAGCTGAATCGTAACCACGGTATTCCAAACGGTGAAGGCCATTGATGAGCACGCCATAAGCATCACGGTTACCAATATATCCAACAATTCCACACATAAGCTATTGTTTTCTCTGTAATAAGTTCGTTCTATAGAAAGTCTGCGACGAGAGCCTGTGCACCTCATCGATGATGAACCACTTGTACTTCCTCACCTGAGGCGGAATGCGCATTTGAACCATCAGAGCCTTGATGTCCTCCACCTTTTATTTCAGTCAGCATCGGGCTCGTAAGTGCCGGCACTCCCACCACAGCATCGAAAGTCACTGGTCTGAACTTACGCGCCACCACGATATAGTCTTCCATTATGACGGTTTGCTGTTATACTTCTACATAACAAGACCGATAAGGTTGTTATTTACCGCCTTTGTTTTCGGCTTGTCCAAAAAGTTCGCTGCAAAGGTAGTGCAAAGGAAAGTAACAGCAAAGGAAAAGTGCGGTTTTCTTGAGGCGAAGGATATTTTCAGGGGCAAGCTGACTCTCCACAAACTCGGCCACCACCGACAGCTCCACCCTCATGTCGACACGTGTCAGTGGGGTGTTGCGCCCTGCCATCTCCTCGATTTTGGCAGTCGGCGAGAAGGTGCTGCAGGGAGAGCTGCACTCAAGGACGGCTGATGCCCCTACCCTGGGCATTCGAAAGATGCTGTATGTCATACTTTATCATCCTGACCTTACACTGTTTTTCTGTCGGGTTGCATTGCCCGACACGGTAATGACTTGCTCCTTGACGGCTTCGGCTACATCCGTTTACAATCGGCAACATCGGAACGCTGTGCCCCAACGGTGACGGATGTTACGCCAATTGGCGGAGACATCTACGTCAAAAGGCGGAGCTATGTACGCCATAAGGCGGAGACATATACGCCAAATGCCGTAAGCATGCTGCCCCATACTCGAAACGCTCAGGGAGGCCTGCCATCAAAGGCATCGGCTCATCACACCGGAAGCCAAAAGAATTGGTGATGGGAGCAGTGCCCCGAAGAGGTACACGGTATAGCCGCTGCGCAGGGTGTCTTAAGAGAAGTCTCCGTATGGGTGCGCATAGATTCCCCAATCAGAAGCTGTCTTGCGCACTAATTGGATAAAGTTCTTCATGGTGAACAAGAGTCGAGGCTGTAATATTACGTGTCTCATGTTCCGTGTGCACACAAAACTGGCCTTCACTAACCCACAGAAAATATTCTGTGACCCGTTTTCTTTCACCCGCACCAGCAAGGCCGAAAGAAATATCGGAGAGGAAGTTCTGCCCGTATGCCAGTCCCTGACACCGGTACAGGACTTCCTTGCCATATCTCCCCACGCAGGCCACCCCGCGCCTTTGTTTCCACACCGGCACTCCGGCACCTGGAGTGACGGCATGACGTCCATACAAAAGCAGCCCATGTTTTTTTCCTGGTTCACCTATTATTTTCAGGCTTGCAGTACCCTAATTCCAAGGATTTTGTGTAAGTTTGCATCGAAAACAGAATCAAGAGCCTTTGGCCATAAATACGAGATGTCAGCAAAGGAATTTGAAGATACCGGCCTACCGTCGACCTCTGGAGATGCACAGACCTTCAAGAGTCTGTTCCTGCATTGGCAGCCCAAGCTGCAGGCCTTCATCCATGGCTTTGTGAAGGATGAGGAAACGGCTAAGGACCTCTGCAGCGACATCTTCCTCAAACTGTGGCTCCGCCGGGAGGAGATACCGGTAGTGAGCAATATGGGCGCATTCCTCTTCCGGATGGCGAAGAACGCTATTTACAACCACTTCGAGCACTGCTCCGTGGCCGAGCATACCTACGGTGTGCGCATCGTCTGTGAGACCCCTAAAAAGTTCACGGGCTCCTATCACGTGAAATTCCGCCAAGGCGAGAGTTTGACAGAGGTACTACGCATACTCAAGGCCACATCGCGGCCCTTCAGCTATAGGCAGGAAGGCAACGTAGTGGTGATACAAGCGCAATGAAGGCTAAGAAGCACTATACATATTAATATAACTAACTACAAACGCAATGAAACAGAAGAAGAACTTGATGGCAGCCCTTGCTCTGGCTGCCGCAACGCTCATGCCGCTCAAGACATCGGCTCAATTCAACTGGCCTTACAAGATTAGCGACGGACAGGCTGTGACCGAAGTGCCGCAACGACCTGCCGGACAGGAGAATGCACTCAACCTCACCACACCCAAGCTCAGTGTCGTCAGGGTGGGCTTTGTCGGTCTGGGCATGCGTGGCCCTGGTGCCGTGGAGCGATGGACACATATCGACGGAACCGAGATAAAAGCACTCTGCGACCACGAGAAGGATCGCGCCGAGCGCTGCAACAACATCCTGAAGAATGCAAGCATGCCGCCTGCCGACGTCTACTACGGTGAAGACGGCTACAAGAAGCTCTGCGAGAGAAAGGACATCGACGTGGTCTACATCGCTACCGACTGGCTCCATCATTTCCCCGTGGCCAAATACGCACTGGAGCACGGAAAGAACGTGGCCATCGAGGTGCCTTCGGCCATGAATCTCGACGAGATATGGCAGCTCATCAACCTCTGCGAGAAAACCCGCCTGCACGTGATGATGCTCGAGAACTGCTGCTACGACTTCTTTGAGCTCAACACTCTGAACATGGCCCAGCACGGGGTGTTCGGCGATGTAGAATACGTGCAGGGAGCCTACCGCCACGACCTCTCGCCCTTCTGGGATGAATACTGGAAGAAAGATGCCAACGACAAGCTGGGCTGGCGCCTCGACTACAATCAGAAGTTCCGCGGCGACGTCTATGCCACTCATGGACTGGGCCCCATCGCACAGGTGCTCGACATCCATCGCGGTGACCGCATGAAGACCCTCGTGGCCATGGACACCAAGTCGATTAACGGCAAGGCATGGGTGGAGAAACTCTCTGGCCAGAAATGCGACCAGTTCGCCAACGGCGACCACACCGTCACACTCATCAGCACCCAGAACGGAAAGATGATTGAGGTGCAGCACAACACCATGACCCCCGAGCCCTATAACCGCATGTTCCAGGTGGTAGGCACCAAGGGCTTTGCCAACAAGTATCCGGTCGAGGGTTATGCCCTCTCAAGCAAGCAGATGCAGAGCTGCGGCGTGACTCCAGCCAATACCAAGATGACGGGGCACGAATACATGTCGGCCGAAGATGCAGGCAAGCTGGAGAAGCACTTCGAGGATGCGCTCGTCACGAAGTATGAAACCAAGGCTAAGAAGGTGGGCGGTCATGGCGGCATGGACTACATCATGGACAGCCGTCTGGTGTACTGTCTGCAGCATGGTCTGCCCCTTGACATGGATGTCTACGACCTCGCCGAGTGGTGCTGCCTTGCCGAACTGGGCAGCATCTCGATGAACAACGGCAACATTCCTGTTCAGGTGCCCGACTTCACACGTGGTTTTTGGAACGTTCAGAAAGGCTATCGCCATGCTTTCGCTCCGGCTGCCGAAGAAGAGGCCGTAGAGCAGGCCAGTGCTGAATTCACGGCCAAGCTCAAGGAGAAGGGAGCTAAATACTGGAAGAAGCATGCCGACAAGAAGGACGCCAAAAAGGAGGGCAGCCATCAGATGGGTATCTGATGTAGGCCGGCTTTAGGCACCGGCTGCCATCCACATTCTGGGGGCAGACTCTTCACATCGAAGGGCCTGCCCCTTTTCTGTTGTCGCCCATGGGCTCCCATAAGCTGAGTCATGCCCTCATGCCTCAAGCATTGCCTTCCCCCACATAGGAAAGCTACCCTCTAAAATGACAATCGCCCCCGTTTCCCTCTGCAAATAAGGGAACAGGGGCGATAGCCTTGTCCTTGACTGTCTCTGCCTTCTGAAGACGGCCGGATGCCTACCGGCTCTTGTCAAGCAAGTTCATCACGCTGAGATCGTCCTCCAGCTGGCTCACCTTACTTGCCCCTACGAGCACACTGGTGATACCCTTCTGCATCAGTACCCACCGGAGGGCACACTGTGCCTTAGTGATGCCAGCCGCCGAAGCCTCACGCCCCAAGTTTTCGATGATGGAAAGCACCTCCGGAGTGAGTGCACTGGTTGGCAATGAGCCTCCATGGGCCATTCGGCTGTCAGCGGGGATGCCGTGGTCGTAACGGTCGGTCAGCAGTCCCTGGGCCAGGGGTGAAAACGAGATGAAGCCTATGCCGTGGTCGTGGCAGAAGTCCAGGATGCCCTCATCCAGGGGTTGTCGGTCAATGAGATTGAGCCGCCCTTGATAGATGAGCAGCGGCACGTCGCGCCGGCGCAGATAGTCCTCGGCAAAGCGCAACGCCTCTAAGGGCCACCGGCTGATGCCGATGTAAAGCGCCTTTCCTTGCCGCACGATGTCGACAAGTGCCTGAAGCGTCTCCTCAAGGGGAGTGTTGGGATCGTAGCGGTGACTGTAGAAGAGGTCCACGTAGTCGAGATGCATACGGCGGAGGCTCTGCTCCAGACTCGCCATGAGATATTTGCGACTGCCCCAATTGCCATATGGACCGGGCCACATGTCATAGCCGGCCTTGGAGGATATGAAGAGCTCGTCGCGGTAAGGACGGAAGTCGTCTTCCATCACACGGCCCATCGTCTCTTCAGCACTGCCATAGGGGGGACCGTAGTTGTTGGCCAAATCAAAATGTGTGATGCCGTGATCGAAGGCATAGTGCGTGATGGCGCGGCTGCGCTCATAAGGGTCGACGCCGCCAAAGTTGTGCCAGAAACCCAGGCTCACTGCCGGCAGCAGCACACCGGAACGCCCACAGCGTCGATAAAAGCCTGCATCGTCGTAACGGTGGGGCGAGGGAATGAAAATGCCTTTAAGATTCATGTTTTCAAATATTAGGTGTTAACCAGTCTGCCCGCCGACCACAAAGGGCAGTCGGCGGGCAGCATGGGGTGATGGAATTACAGAGTCGTTTAGTCGGCTATTCCGCCCCGGGTGAGCGCATAGCGTCCGCCGCCAGTGAAGAAGAGCACCACACCGCCCATCAGATAGAGCATAGGCAGCTCGGGCACCCAGCCACCGGTCATCGGGTCGATGGCGAAAAGCTGGCCGATGTGGGCCATGAGGATGGCCACCACCATGTTGCCTGCAAAGACAATGGCTGCCGCACGGGTCCACAGTCCGGCAATGAGCATCAGCGAGGCCACCACCTCGCCCAGCAGCGATCCGTAGGCTATCCATGTGGGCAGTCCCATCTGACTGAGCATACCGCCAATGAAGCCGACACCATAGAACAGTTTATGCAAACCGTGGAAGAGCATCAGCCCTCCCACTGTGAGGCGCAACAGCAACAGTCCAAGGTTGTTGTCGCGAAGGAAATCCTTTTGTAATGTCATACGCTTTACTTTCTTTCTATTACTATATACTGAAATATCGAGCGCAAAGGTAGCCAAAAAGGATAACGCCTACAAACTTTCCACCATAAAATATCGGTTTACGCACTGCAATCTTCACTTTGCCTCCCCCATAGCCACCTGATATTCGTGCCACAAGGCATCCATGGTGTAGGATTTGCCTAAGGAATACTGCACAGCGCCATCCCACGACCAGGGGACTACGGTCAGACAGGAGCGGTTCATCTTGCGAATGAAATCCTTGTCCTTATGCTCGCGCACCCAATTCATAAAGTAGCCGATGTAGCGGTAGCCTTGATGATAGCTGCCACCCTTGGGCCGGTCGGCCTCGCCATGGAAGCCTCCGGCTGCCACTCTCACGGCGTCGGCCATCCCCTCGATAAACTCCCACACGGCACGGTTGGGACCTCCGTAGGGGCCGATGCCTTGGGGCTCAAGCTGGAAGGCATGAGTGAGCTCGTGAAGCAACACGCCGCGGGTCTCGAAATCGACGGCCGCCGTGTCGCCCTTGGCAAACGAACGGGCCACCCAGTCACTGCTATAGAAGATGCCCACGTGGCCGTTACCCCCGCTCTTAGCCGAGATGCCCTTGTCGTGCTTTAGCGTGTAGGTGAGCGAACGGCACATCGGTATGCTGTCCTTGGGCGAAAAGTAGAGGGTAGACATCACTTCGCGGGCTACACTCCGGATGTAGCGGTCGGGGTCGGGAATAAGGGCATGGTAGATGCGCGAGCCCTCGCTGTCAGGGCTACGGTCGACAAAGTGGATGGTGCGCAGATGGGTGTTCCACTGCTTGTCACGCTTGGTGAGTTTCGCCGACATGCGCTGGGCAATAGTGGCCTTAGATGAATCGGTGTGACCCTGTGCCATGACGGAAACAGGAATGGCAAAACTCGCTATCAGTGCAAAACAAAAGGCCACAAGCAGTCGTGGCAATTCGGCTCTACGATGGAGAGCGGCCGGAGAGAGTTGAAGAAATCTATAGCTGTACATAATGTGTTGGAATAATATAGGTAGATTCCTCCCTGATAAGTAGGGGCATCAGGGAGGGACCGAATATCAACGTCAGATGAGGGGCATGCCTAAGGCTTTGCATTCCTTGCGCATTTGCTCAGGCCAGATGCTTGCCTGGATTTCGCCAATGTGCGCCTTGTGAAGCAGCACCATGCACAGCCGGCTCTGCCCGATGCCTCCTCCAATGCTTTGAGGCAGCTTGCCCGCAAGGAGCTGACGGTGGAAGTAGAGTTGCTCGCGCTCCTCCTGGTGCTCTATCTTGAGTTGCCGCAGCAGTGCCTCCTTGTCGACTCTTATACCCATCGAAGAAAGCTCCACCGAGCGCCCCAACACGGGATACCAGATGAGGATATCTCCATTAAGGCCGGGAAGGCCGTTTTCGGCCACAGTCGACCAGTCGTCGTAATCAGCAGCCCGACCGTCGTGCTTCTGTCCGTTGCTCAGCTTTCCGCCTATACCGATAAGGAACACCGCGCCAAGCTCGCGGCAGATGGCATCCTCGCGCTCGTGGGGCGACAAGCCGGGATAACGCTGCAGCAGCTCCTCGGCATGGATGAAGTGGATGTCGCACGGAAGGAAAGGATGTATCTGAGAGTAGGTCTCGCAAGTGAGGTACTCCGTACGAAGGATAGCCGCATAGATGCGTCTCACCACATCCTTCAGATAGGCCAGTGTACGCTTCTCAGGCGTGATGACGGCCTCCCAGTCCCATTGGTCGACATAGAGGGAATGAAGATTGTCGAGCTCCTCGTCAGCACGGATAGCATTCATGTCAGTATAGATGCCATAACCGGGCTGTATGCCATACTCTGCCAGTGTCAGCCGCTTCCATTTGGCCAGCGAGTGCACTACCTCGGCCTGAGCCTCCCCCAAGTCCTTGATGGGAAAAGTCACGGGGCGCTCCACACCGTTGAGGTCGTCGTTGATGCCCAGTCCCTTGAGCACGAAGAGGGGGGCCGTGGCTCTGCTCAGCCTGAGCTCCGTGGATAGATTCTGCTGAAAGAAGTCCTTTATCTGCTTAATGCCTTGTTCCGTTTGCTTTGGGGTGAGCAGAGCTTGATAGTGCTCTGGATGAATCAGTTTGCTCATTGTCTACGAGTTTTATATGCTTAAGTGTCGGCAAAGTTACGAAATAATATATAAAACCTGCATTATATGGCCAATTTTATTTTCACTCTGAAGCTGTTGCCTCGGCATGCATCCGTCTCCCGAACTGTCCACCTTAGGCTCATCTGCGCTTCGCTACACCCCCAAAAGTGAATCCGACTGAAAAATAAGGCACCTAATGTTTTGGTGATTAAGAAAAAAGTGATACTTTTGCAGTGCATTAACAGAAAGGTCCCGTAGCTTAGCTGAATAGAGCGTCAGATTCCGGTTCTGAAGGTCTTGGGTTTGAATCCCAACGGGATCACTGAGTTCTTCCTTTTACAGCCTGTTACCTATTCGTTGGGTGGCAGGCTGTTTGCGTATGCATTCAGAGTGATGGGGGCATGGGACACAGCATCCAGGTTGGGCCAACGAGTTGAGACGACATGGGCCTCAGCCTCGGCCCGGTGTGGACGCACAATGTGCTGCTAAGGGGGCAAGGCAATGTCAGCCCCTGTCTCCATGACTTTTTAACACTGTTTTTTAGTTTCCTGTGCCTTATTATTACTACCTTTGCACCCAAACCCTTACGCACATGAAGATTCACCAGTTTCTGCTTTGCCTGCTCAGTCTCATTACGGTCCTACCCGTATCGGGCAAAAACCCTATCCACTACCCCACCACCATCCGCATCGACTCCATTGACGGAGGCCACGTGCAGGGTATCGCAGTTGACGAGCAGCACCAGTACGTCTACCTATCGTTCACGACAAAGCTCATCAAGACCGACTTCAATGGACATGTCTTGGGTTCGGTCACGGGTCTTTACGGCCATCTCGGCTGTATCGACTACAACGTGCAGGACGGCAAAGTCTACGGGTCGCTCGAGTATAAGAACGATGCCATTGGTCAGGGCATCCTTGCACGTGAAGGCAAGAAGGGCAAGAACGCAACAGCCTTCTACGTAGCCATCTTCGACGTAGGACGCATCACCCGGAAGGAGATGAATGCTGGAGATAACGGAGTCATGCAGGCGGTCTACCTGCCCACCGTCGTCGCCGATTACGAAGCTGACGTCACCACACATGGGTACCGCCAACCTCACCGTTTTGCTTGCAGTGGCATTGACGGTCTCTGCTTCGGTCCCCGGTTTGGCCATCGGGACGGCAAGCTTTATCTCACCGTCGCCTATGGCATCTACGGCGACACGGCCCGCACCGACAACGATTATCAGGTGCTGTTGCAATACGATGTAAGCAAGACTTCACAGTGGAAACGCTTCGTCCACCCCATCAGCCAGAACCGCCCCCTTAGAGTGGGGCCCAAGCAGCCCTACAGCCGTTGCTTCCTCTTTACCGGCAATACGAATTGGGGTGTACAAAACCTCGAATACGACGAAAGCAGGGGACAGTGGTATGCGGCAGTATACAGCGGGCGGAAGCAACAGTACCCCAACTACAGCCTGTTCAACTTTGCAGCCTCACAACAACCCCGGAAAGCATCCCTCCGAGGCGTCGATTATCTTCCGACTTTCCAGCCTACACTGCACTACAACCGAGGCTGGCACTATCCCTACGGCAGCACCGGCATGTGCGCACTGAGCGACGGACACTTCTATGTGGCCCAGCCCCTCAGCAAGGGAAAGCTGCAGGGAGCCCTTCTCCATCTCGTCAGCCCCGACAGCCGGAAGGGATTTACCGACATCATCAACCATCAACAATAAACCCATTATGAAGACCCAATCCTTATTATTAATGCTTCTTGCCACCATATTGGGTGCCCATACACCCGCCAACGCCAACAATCCCAGCATGAAGCAGCTCCATCATGTGGACTTCGCCCGTGTGCACATCAACGATGCATTCTGGGGACCACGGTTGGAAAAGCATCGCACAGCGACCCTGCCTACCTGCATCGACCAGATAGAGAACAAGACGGGACGCATGCATAACTTCGTCAACGCTGCCAAGCACAGCGGAAAGCATTCGGGAATATTCTTTGACGACTCCGATGTCTACAAGGCCCTTGAGGGCATCGCCTACGCGCTGGCCAACCATCCCGACAAGCAACTCGAGGCCAAGGCCGACGAGTGGATCGACAAGATAGCGGCTGCACAGCAGCCCGACGGCTACATCAACACTTTCTACACGCTCACTGGACTGCAGAACCGCTGGACCAACATGGACCACCATGAGATGTACTGTGCCGGGCACCTCATCGAGGCCGGTGTGGCTTACCTGCAGGCCACGGGCAAGCGCAAACTCCTCGATGTGGGACAGCGCATGGCCGACCACATGATGTCGTTCCTCGGTGTGGGCAAGGGACACTGGGTACCGGGACACGAGGAGATTGAGCTCGCACTCGTGAAGCTCTATGGCGTCACCGGACAGCAGTGCTACCTCGACTTCGCCAACTTTCTGCTCGAGCAGCGCGGACACGGCTATGGTTCCACTGGCAAGGCAAGGCAGTGGAAGCCCATCTACTATCAGGACGAGATGCCCGTCAGAGAGATGAGCGTCATCAACGGTCATGCCGTGCGCGCCATGTACCTCTACTGCGGTATGGCCGACGTGGCCGCACTGAAGAACGACACGGGCTACGTAAATGCCATGAACCGCCTGTGGAACAATGTCACACAGCGAAAGATGTACATCACGGGCGGCATCGGCTCTTCGGCTCACAACGAGGGCTTCACGGCCGACTTCGACCTGCCCAACAAGGAGGCCTACTGCGAGACGTGTGCCTCTGTGGGCATGGTCTACTGGAACGAGCGCATGAACGAGCTCACCGGTGATGCCAAGTACGTCGACATCCTGGAGCGTTCGATGTACAACGGGGCGCTGGCCGGCGTATCGCTCTCGGGCGACCGCTTCTTCTACGTCAACCCGCTGGAGTCCGACGGCAACCACCATCGGCAGGCCTGGTACGGCTGTGCCTGCTGCCCCAGTCAGATTTCGCGCTTCCTCCCCTCCATCGGCAACTACATCTATGCCCTCTCCGACCATGCCCTTTGGGTGAACCTCTTCATTGGCAATGAGGCTACGGTGAAGGTGAACGGAGCCGACGTGAAGCTCAGCATAACCACTGGCTACCCCTGGACGGGACGGGCGGTCATCACAGTCTCCTCGGCACAGCCTCTGCCGGAGGAGCTGCGCATCAGAATCCCGGGATGGTGCAAGAGCTACAAGCTCACAGCCGACGGGCGCGAGGTGAGCAAGCTCGACAAGGGCTACGCCGTGATTGCCACACGGGGAGCCCGAAGCATCAAGGCTGAACTCTCAATGGCCATGCCCGTGGAGCTCGACAAAGCCGACGACCGCGTCAGCCAGGACGTGGGCAAGCGAGCCGTGCAGCGCGGACCACTGGTCTACTGCATGGAGCAGACCGACAACAAAGTATCCTACGACGAGGCCTCGCTTCCTGCCACGCCCAAGTTCAAGGAGAGCTACAAGAAAAACCTTCTCGGCGGTATCGTGGAACTGAAAACAGGCAGCGGCAACAAAGCCATCACGCTCATCCCCTATTATGCATGGGACAACCGTGAGGCCGGGAAAATGAGAGTCTGGATTGACTACAACAAGTAACGAACTATTCTAAAGCCCTTTCCTGCACAGGCAACCGCCTAAAGGCAGGAAGGGGCACACTGGTCACCCCTGCTTCGACGGAGAACTGCTCGCAAGCTACATCATGGACATGACTTAATACTTGATTTTGGTACCTGACGAACGATCGTTTGCTGCGTAGCTTTTAATCATTCGCTGCGTAGCTTTTGATCTTTTTCTATAGGATTACCATATCAGCGTCCCAGCTTTTACCCCTTAAGATCACCACTTTTACCCCGTGAGAACCAGAGGATTGCCCCCGAATGCCACCCTCAATGTCCACCGCATGGGATAGCCCCCATGGTCGTCCGAAGACAGTGTTGTCGTCCATGGCATCACGGTT
>ONMG01000206.1 GCA_900318855.1 uncultured Prevotella sp. | reverse complement strand
TTAGTCAATTCTATACGTTGAAATATTTTGATTAATTAACAGGTGCGTTCATATAGATACAAGTCAATATGAATAGGACACTACACTCGTTTGTAGGGGCTTGTGTGGAATCTTCGGTGGTCAACTCACCTTACAGCGGCGAACTGTGGCAGGAAATGGATGCGCTTGGCGAGCACTATCGGCAGGTGCTGACCACAGAGTCGCTGAAGACCATGAGTGGCATTGCGGCCACTCGACGGGTCTATCGGGCTTGCGGAAAGGACCCCTCGCGTTACCGTCCGGCAGCCGAGGCCTTGATTCGGCGCATGTTGCAAGGCAAGAAGCTCTATCAGATTGACACGCTCGTGGACCTGGTCAATCTGGCCAGCATCCGCTATGGTTACAGCATCGGAGGTTTCGATGCCGACAAGTTTGTGGGCGACACGCTGATACTCGGCATCGGGCGCGAGGGCGAGCCTTATGAGGGCATCGGCCGTGGCCCCATCAATATTCAAGGATTGCCTGTCTACCGCGATGCCGTGGGTGGGGTCGGCACCCCTACGTCGGACAATGAGCGTACGAAGATGGACTTGTCTACCACGCATCTCATGGTGCTTATCAACGGCTACGACGGCGATGAGGCTCAGGTAAGGGCAAATGCTGAATTCATTCTTGAGCTCACCCGCCGCTACTGCCAGGGCACCGGTGGCCACTATTTCATTTATCGCTGACCGTCCTGCTGGCATTGCTGACCGTCCTGCTGACATCGCAGATGGCACTGCCGGCAAATCCACCAGTCCGAGTTTTCCCGGCACCTTCTTTAGAGCAGTGCCAGAAGCTTCCGGTCGGCATCCGTCCAGTTGAGCCGGGGCAGTTCGTCCTTGGTGAGCCATTTGTAGTCGAGATGCTCCAGCAACTTAAATTCTCCGTTGCCACCCTTGCAGAGATAGGCAGTGAGCGAGATACTGAAGTCGGGATACTGCTCTTCGACAGTGCCCAGCTTGCGACCCACATACACATCCCAGTCCATTTCCTCCTTGATTTCGCGAATCAGCGCTTCGTGGTCGGTCTCGCCGGCCTCCACCTTTCCTCCGGGAAATTCCCAGTGCTCGGCAATGTAGTCGCGCCCCTTGCGGCAACGCTGCATACACAGATACTTGCCGTCTCTCATGATGACGGCAGCAACTACTCGTTTAGCTTTAGAATCCATACATAAAGGTCTATTTTCCTGCGAAGTTACGAAATATATGCCAGAACCCTGCGGCATATACCCGAAAACATGTAAATTTGCAGGCAAAAACATTAAGCATGTCAGTAGTAGTAGGAATTGATGTGGGCATCAGCACCACAAAGATAGTAGGAATCAATGAGCGAGGCATTGTGGAGTCGCCCATTCGCATTAAGGCCACTGACCCTGTGACATCACTCTACGGGGCTTTCGGCAAGTATCTGCACGACAACAACGTCTCCTTGTCTGATGTCGAACGCGTGATGATAACCGGTGTCGGTGCTGCCTATATCGATACGCCCGTCTACGGATTGCCCACGGCGAAGGCTGAGGAGTTTATTGCCGACGGACTAGGCGCGCGCTATGAGACCGACCTCGAGGACATGATAGTGGTGAGCATGGGCACGGGAACAAGCCTGGTGCAGTGCAATGGCGACGACATCCGTCATATTGGCGGTATCGGACTCGGAGGTGGCACGCTTATGGGGCTCTCGCGCATCATGCTCAAGACCGAGGACGTGAAGCAGATAACGGCGCTTGCCCTGCAGGGCAACAGTGCCAACATTGATGTGCAGATAGGCGACATCAGCCCGAATCCGCTTCCGGGCCTCCCTAAGGACGCCACGGCAAGTCTGTTCGGCAATGCCAAGAGCAATGCCACGCGTGAGGACATTGCCAAGGGCATCATCACCACCGTGCTGCAGACCATCGGCTCGAGTGCCATCCTGGCTTCGCTCAACAGCGGCATCCGCGAGTATGTGCTTATCGGCAACCTCACGCTGCTTCCGCAGTGCAAGGAGGTGTTCCCGGCCATGGAGAAGCTTTACAAGGTGCGCTTCATTATTCCCAAATACAGCGAGTTCTGCACGGCTATCGGTGCAGCCCTGTCGTACATCAACGAGCGGTAGGCGCTGAAGCAGTGTAAAGAAAGCGGGGGAACAAGCTTGGCACTCATGGTGCACTGCTTGTTCCCCCGCTTCTGTTATCTCATAGCTCGGGATTAGCCGAGGAAGTGGGAAACTCCGATGAAATAGAGTACTACATAGCCGATAACCAGCGAGAGAAGTCCGATGGTGAGACCAGCCTTGAGCATGTCGTTCTGCTTGATGAGGCCGGTGGAGTAGGCGATGGCGTTAGGCGGCGTCGAGATGGGCAGACACATAGCGGTGGAGGCTGCAATGGCAATGCCGATGAGCACGGTGCTCGTGCCACCGATGACGCCAAGCTTGTCGCCCATACCCCTGCAGACCACTGCGAGGATAGGCACCAGCAGGGCTGCCGTGGCCGTGTTGGAGATGAAGTTGGAGAGGAAGTAGCAGATGAGGCCGGAGATGAGCAGAATGACCAGCGGGCTCCACGAGCCGAAAGGTATGCTCTCGATGGCCGCATCGGCAAGTCCGGTGCCGTTCATGCCCAGTCCGAGGGCGAAACCGCCTGCCACCATCCAAATGACACTCCAGTTGATTTCCTGCATATCCTTGGCATTGATGACACCTGTCACGGCGAAGATGCCCATAGGTATCATGGCCACGGTGTTGGAGTCGATGCCGGTGACATCTTTCGGGATGACCCAAAGCAGGATGGTGAGGATGAAAGTGCCCACGACGACCCACATGCGCCAGCCCTTATGCACGTAGCCATTGATGTCGAGCTCGATGGTCTTCTTCGTGAAGGGGAAGAAGTGGAGGATGATGCGCCAGGAGATGATCAGCAGCACGATGACCAGGGGGAACATAAAGGCCATCCAGTGGCCGAAGTCGATGCCGAGGTTCAGTCCCTCAGGGTCGTTGAGGTATTTCAGGGCTATCATGTTGGGAGGGGTGCCGATAGGTGTTCCCATACCGCCGAGGTTGGCAGCGATAGGAATGCTCATGGTGAGCGCTATGCGGCCTTTGCCGTTGGCAGGCAGGGCTGCGAACACCGGGGCGAGGAAGGTGAGCATCAGCGCGGCTGTGGCCGTATTGGAGATGAACATGGAGAAAAGACCCGTGATGAGCAGGAATCCCAGCAGCACATTCTCGCTCTTATGGCCGAAGGGCCTGATGAGGTTGCGCGCCAACAGCGTGTCGAGTCCTGACTTCGAGGCTGCTATAGCCAGGATGAAACCGGCCAGGAACAGCATGATGATGGGGTCGGCAAACGATGCCATGATATCCTTGGCTTTCAGCAGGGTGCCCACATTGTCGCCTTGGAAGCAGGCAAAGGAGGTCTTCGATACCGTCACGCACATGATGGTCATGATGCCTAAGGATGTAGCCCATGAGGGGATGCATTCGGTGAGCCACGACAACATGGCGAAAACAAAGATAGCGATAACGCGCTGTTGGACAACGGTAAGCCCCTCGATGCCGAAGCTGCTGGAGGGGAGATTCCACACGAGGATGGTTGCAGCCACAATGACGATGAACTCTACGAGCTTCTTCATCTCAAAGTGGTTGGTCATCACATTTGGGGTCGAGTTTTTTTCTTCTGTCATAGTAATTATATCTTAGGTGTTTTGGTTTATTGTGCTTCGTGACGCGACAAAGGTAATCAAATATTCTAACTTAGGTGACAGGACAAGCAAGAATTAACATTAATTTATTTGGCGAGCAGCATGGCCAGAGTGTGGATTCCCTTAGCCGGCGCCTATCGTATGGCAACGGCCAGCCCCGTGTCGCAAGGCTGCGAAAGGCCTTGCCGGGACACTTTACGCCATATGCCGGACATAGTTCCGCCAATTGGCGTAGATAGCTCCGCCATATGGTGTAGATAGTTCCGCCAATTGGCGTAGGAAAGGGCAGGGCGGGGGGAAGAGGTCGGAAAGCAGGGCCTGAGACAGTCCTGGCTGCGTGGTGAAGAGGGCTGTGGAAAGAGGCCAGAGGAAGAGTAGTTTGGCCCGATGACAATAAAAACATTCCATTTTGTGCGCTTATCCCGGAAAATCTTTGTAGCTTTGCATCGCAGTTGGTTCATACCCATGATTAAAAGGGAACCGGGTTAGAGTCCCGGACAGTCCCGCTGCTGTGTTCGGCATTATGCTACAGAAACTTAAGTCACTGGATGTTCTTCGGGAAGACTTCTGTAAGCTGCCGTCAGTCAGAAGACCTGCCGCTGCCTTATTTACGTTTTCAGTTCTCGAGGAAGAATGCGAAAGTGCTTATCAGCCGTCCTTCTATGGGCGATGTCGTGGGGCTTTGGCTATGCCCAGGCCGACTCTGTTACCATCAACGAGGTGGATGTGGTGGCTCCTGCTGTGGGTCGTGGAGTGGCTTCACCGGTGACGTTACAGTCGCTGGACGCCTCCACCATGCGTCTTCTGGGCATCAGCAGCGTGGCCGATGCGGTGAAGCGTTTTGCCGGGGTCACGGTGAGAGACTATGGAGGCATCGGTGGAATGAAAACCATCTCCCTGCACAGCCTGGGCGCCCAGCACACGGTGGTTAGCTTCGATGGTGTTCCCGTGGGCAACACGCAGGCCGGACAGATTGACTTCAGCCGTCTGGCCGCTAACGACCTTGCCTCGGTGGAGCTCATCGTGGGTGGCGAGAGAGAGCTCTTGCAGTCGGCTACGGAGTATGCTGCAGCCGGAGTTGTCGCCCTCACGACGCAGCGACCGCGCTTTGCAGCCACACGCTCCTACGCGCTGCGACTCGGGGTGGAGACAGGCTCCTTCGGGCTGCTGGTGCCCACGCTGCGCTGGGGACAGCAGATAAGTCGGCGAACCGTGCTCTCGCTCAGTGGCCGGCTGCTGCGGGCCGATGGCAACTATCCCTATACTTTACACAACGGTACGGTCACCACTAATGAGCATCGGTCCAACACCGACGTGCATCATTGGCAAGGCGAGATGAATCTCTTCCATACTTTTGCCGACAGCAGCCGACTGGCTTTGAAAGCTTCTTATTCTGCCTCACGACGGGGACTGCCTGGGGCGGTGATTCTCTATGCCGATGCCTCGAAGGAGCGGCTCAATGATGAGGACCTGCTCGTGCAGGCATCCTATGAGCGGACGTTCTCGCCGTCGGTCCGATGGAAGACACGTGCTGCCTATCGCCACTCGTGGGACAAATATCGTGACTGGGGCTCTCAGTATCAGAACGGAGAGCTCACCGAGCGCAACCTTCAGCAGCAGGCCTATGCCTCGGCTACACTGGGCTATCAGGCTGCCGGACACTTCAGCATGGCCCTGGCTTCCGACCTGAGCTACAACGTGCTGCGCAACAACGTCTACGTCGACATGAAGGAAACCGTGCCCCAGCCCTCGCGCTGGACTTCGGTTTCGGCGCTTGCCCTGCGCTGGCAGACGGCCCGGCTGAAGGTGGACGGCAGTTTGGCTTTCACCTATGCTACGGAGCATACGGAGGCAGGCGAGACACCTGCCGACAAACACCGACTGACTCCCATGCTCTCGGCCTCCTGGCGCGTGCTCCCCGGGAGGCAGCTCTTCCTGAGAGCCATGTGGAAAGATGTGTTCCGCGTGCCCTCTTTCAATGACCTCTATTACCGTCGGCTCGGCAACATTCAGCTTCGTCCTGAGCTGGCTCATGAGTGGAGTCTTGGTCTCACCTTTGCCACTCCGCCTGTTCATGGCAGCAACTACCTCACACTTACGCTCGATGGGTATTATAATAATGTACGCGACAAGATAGTTGCCTTCCCCAGTACTTACGTATGGCGGATGGTGAACTATGGCAAGGTCGACGTGTGGGGTCTCGATGTCACCTCAGGGGGGCATCTTGCACTGTCGGCCCGATGCGGCCTACATCTTGCGGTGTCGGCCACCTTGCAGCGTGCAGCCGACCGCACTGACAAGGCTTCGGCCCTTTATGGCAGTCAGCTGCCTTACACGCCCAGGGTGAGTGGCAGCGGATCGGCTGTCGCAGTGCTGCCCTGGTTCAGTCTGGGCTATTCGTTGCTCATGCAGGGCAGCCGCTACAGCATGCAGCAGAATAAGTCCGAGTACCGTATGTCCCCCTTCTGGGAGCACAGCTTCAGCATTTCGCGTGACGACCGGTTTGGTCCCCTTCGCGTGGAATGGCAACTAAAGCTCACCAATATCACCAACTGTCAGTATGACATCATCAAGTATTATCCGATGCCCGGCAGGCAGATAGCTGCCTCCGCCGCATTCTATCTATAAACACTTATTATAACATCAACAACAACTATGAAGTTCAGTAAACTTACACTTGCATCGCTTTCGGTGCTCACCTTGGCTCTTGGTTTTTCATCGTGTTCCAGCGACGACAGCTGGGACACCACCGGCGACGGTAAGATAACCTTCGAGAGCAGCTCGCGTGCCTTCATCCTCAATGAGGGAAGCATGAACAAGAACAACTCCAACATCTACTATTTCGACTGGAGCTCCGCTGAGCCTAAGGTCGGCGAACTCTATCAGACCCAGAACGGGCGCATGCTCGGCGATACGGGCAACGACATCATCACCGTGGGCAACGAGGTGGTAGTGGCTGTGAACGTGAGCAACTACGTAGCCCTGCTCGACGGTTATGGTGTGGAGCAGTCGCGCGTGAGCTTCGAGAACTATAAGAATCTGGGGCAGGTGCGCTCGGTGTGTTATGGCGGAGGCTATGTCTATGCTACGTCCTATGGCGGCTATGTGAGCCGGCTTCAAGTAAGGGGCGGCAAACTCACTTATGTCGACTCACTGCGCGTGGGGGTGCGTCCTGAGGATGTTGAGGTGCTTGACGGTAAGCTCTACGTTACCCTCCAGGGCAAGAACTACGACGATAACCGCTTGGCTACTGTTGCCTCCGACTTCAAAACGGTCAGCTACACCACCGTCATGCAGGATCCCGTTCATGTGACGGCTTCCGACGGCCTACTCTATGTCAATGGTTATGGAGCCAGCTTCAACAACCCTTGGGGTATGGTCGACCCTGCTACGGGTAAATACACTGAGCTCGGTCACGCTACAGCCTTGGGCTTCGGCAAGGGTACGATTTATCTGGCTAACAGCGTAACCGACTGGAACACCTATAAGACATTGACCACACTCTCTGCCTACAACACGGCAACGGGCACCACCGACACCGCTTTCTTCAAGAATGTGCCTTCGGCCATAGCCACAATGTCGGTCTACAGCATAAGTGTGAATCCCTTTAATGGCAAGATTTATATGGCCACCAGTGACTACGTGAGCGATGGCACCATCTATGTGTTCAATGCTCAGGGCAGCTATGAGACCAGTTTCACTGCCGGTGGCATTAATCCTCACGCCATCGTATTCCTGAAGTGATATGCGGCATTTGCTGATATTGCTCTCGCTCGGCGTGCTCCTGTCCTGCGGACCGTCTCGCCGTCAGGGCGCGGTGGCGCGCGGTGGCGACACGCTCCGAATGCATTATGCCACCCTGCTCACCATTGTGCGCCATCAGCATTTCACCCAGGTAAGCATCAGCGACCCTTGGAAGCAGGGAGCCATATTGAAGCGCTACGTACTGGTGCCCAAGGCCGAGGGGGCGTTGCCTCAGGGACTGCCTGACGGGGTGGTAGTGCGCACACCGGTGGAGCGAAGCATCGTGTTCACCACGGCCCACTGTCAGCTGCTTTGGTGGTTGGGGGTACAAAGGGCCGTGAGCGGAGTGTGCGACTTAAAGTACATCCACATCCCCGAGCTGCAGGAGGCTGTGCGTCAAGGGCGTATAGCCGACTGTGGTAATGGCATGTCCCCCATGACTGAAAAGATTATAGCCATGAAACCCGAGGCATTGCTCATCTCGCCTTTTGAAAATAGTGGCGGGCATGGTGGTCTTGACAAGCTGGACATCCCCATCATCGAGACGGCCGACTATATGGAGCGCAGTGCACTTGGGCGTGCGGAGTGGATGCGCTTTTACGGACTTCTCTATGGGCGTGAGCGTCAGGCCGACTCGCTCTTCCGGGTAGTAGCATCGGAGTATCAGCGGCTGCGCCGAAAGGCTCGCTCACTGCCCCGGGGACTGTCGGTGCTCACCGAGCGCATGACGGGCAATGTGTGGTACTGCGCAGGGGGAAGGAGCACGGTAGGACAGCTCGTGGCTGACGCGGGTGGACGCTATGTCTTTGCTGACGATGCGCATAGCGGCAGTGTGCCGCTGCCTTTCGAGCAGGTGCTGGCCAGGGGCGGTCAGGCTGAAGTATGGACGTTCAAGTTCGATGCCGACCATCCGATTACGCGAGCTGACCTGCTGGCTGAGTATCATGGTTACAGTGGTTTGGCTGCCTACCGAACAGGTGAGGTCTACGGCTGCAATTGCAAGAAGAAGCATTATTTCGAGGAGGTTAGCTTCCGCCCCGACTGGTTGCTGCGCGATGCCGTGCAACTGTTGCATCCGGGAGTCAACCTTGGGGGGCTGCGCTACTACGAACGCATTCGCTGACAGGAACGCATCCCATTCGTCGTCCGGCTTGGTGCAGATGAAGGAACTGGCGTAGCTTTGGAGAAAGGATATAAGAACTTTGGTCTGGGAAGAATGCTGCCAGGCCGGATAGCCTCAGCAGCAATAATTGAAAAAGGCAGGCTCCTTTTGGGGCCTGCCTTTATGATGAAGGGGTGATGGGGTCAGAATGCGGATTGGAACTCGCGCAGGAATCTCGTGTCGTTTTCCGAGAAGAGACGAAGGTCGTCGACACGGTACTTAAGGTTGGTGATGCGCTCCACTCCCATACCGAAGGCGTAGCCCGTGTAGACTTTGGAGTCAATGCCGCAGGCTTCGAGGTCGTGAGGATCCACCATGCCACAGCCCAGGATTTCCACCCATCCCGTGTGCTTGCAGAAGGCGCAGCCCTTGCCACCGCAGATGTTGCACGAGATGTCCATCTCGGCGCTGGGCTCAGTGAAGGGGAAGAAGCTGGGGCGCAGGCGTATCTTGGTGTCCGGTCCGAACATTTCCCGGGCAAAGGTCAGCAGTACCTGCTTCAGGTCGGTGAAGCTCACGCCCTTGTCGACATAGAGACCCTCCACCTGATGGAAGAAGCAGTGGGCACGGGCTGAGATAGCCTCATTGCGGTAGACACGGCCCGGGCAGATGATGCGGATAGGCGGCTGGTGATTCTCCATGTAATGAGCCTCGTCGCCAGAGGTGTGGCTGCGCAACAGCACATTCTTGGTCACATCGGTCTTGTCGTGTGATATGAAGAAGGTGTCCTGCATGTCGCGTGCTGGGTGGTCAGCAGCAAAGTTGAGCATGGTGAACACGTGCTTGTCGTCGTCAATCTCCGGTCCGTTGAAGAGCGTGAACCCCATGCGCTGGAAGATTTCGATGATTTCGTTCTTAACAATCGTCAGCGGGTGACGGGTGCCAAGAGCTATGGGGTAGGGGGTGCGTGTCAAGTCGAGTGCACTCTCATCGCATTCCTTCTCTTCGGCTTCGGCCCTGAGCTCGTTTATCTTCTCAGTGGCCGCCTTCTTGAGTTCGTTGAGTTTTATGCCCACAGTGCGCTTCTGGTCGGCCGCCACATTGCGGA
>ONMG01000025.1 GCA_900318855.1 uncultured Prevotella sp. | reverse complement strand
CTCCGGTGGTGCTTTCTCGACAAACTGCTTTTGAGAGCTGAACCTCCGTTGTCCTACCTTGGCATAGATGTTGGCCGGGTCCATCCAAAGGCAGAGCTGGGCCAGCTTGCGTCGTTCCGGGTCGTCGAGGCTGTCGGCATCGGTCACAATAGCACCTTTGACATACTCTTCCTGCTGTGGCATCACAGTGCGCAATTGCAGGGAGAGCATGCCCCAAAGGCCAGCATCACGGATGATGAGGCCTAAGAGAGGAGCTTCCACGTGCAGCCGTCCTTAGTGTCCTTTACCTCAAAGCCGTACTTGGTGAGCTCGTCGCGAATCTTGTCGCACAGTGACCAGTTCTTCTCGGCACGGGCTTTTCCGCGAATCTCGAGCACCATGTCGACGACCTTGCCGAAAGCCTTCTCACGGGTGTCGTTGTTGTTACCCTTCTCGTCCTTGAGTCCGAGCAGGTCGAAGGCGAAGAGGTGCATGGTGTCGGTGAGCTCCTTGAGGTCAGAGGCCGAAATCTCGGCTTTATGGTCGAGGATGGTGTTGACAAGCTTGCAAGCCTCGAAGAGTATGCCAATGACGGTGGATGTCTGCAGGTCGTCGTTCATGGCATCATAGCAACGCTGGCGCAGAGCGGCCACGAAGGAGGCTGTGTTGGCGTCCGACTTGTCGGAAGGCTGAATGCGAGCCAGGTCCTCGATGCCGTTCATGAGGCGTGCCAGCCCCTTCTCCGAGGCCTTCAGAGCTTCGTTGGAGAAGTCTACGGTGCTGCGATAGTGGGCCGAGAGGATGAAGAAGCGGATGGTCATGGGCGAGTAAGCTTGCTCCAGGCTGGGGTGGTTGCCGGTGAAGAACTGCTCCAGAGTGATGAAGTTGCCGAGGCTCTTGCCCATCTTCTGTCCGTTGATGGTTATCATGTTGTTGTGCATCCAGTAGTGCACCATCTGGTCGCCCTGGCTGGCCACGGCCTGAGCAATCTCGCACTCATGATGCGGGAACACGAGGTCCATGCCGCCTCCGTGGATATCGAAGTGCTTGCCGAGATACTTGCGTCCCATGGCGGTGCACTCGCAATGCCATCCGGGGAAACCATCGCTCCAGGGCGATGGCCAGCGCATGATGTGCTCGGGCTGGGCTTTCTTCCATAGGGCGAAGTCCACTTGGTTGTGCTTCTCGGTGGTACCGTCGAGCTCACGGCTGTGGTTTATCACATCGGTGAGATTGCGGTGTGAGAGGATGCCGTAGTGGTACTTCTGATTGTACTTCTCCACGTCGAAGTAGATGCTCCCGTTGCTCTCGTAGGCATAGCCGTTCTGCATTATCTCCTTCACGAGCTGCTCCTGCTCGATGATGTGGCCGGTGGCGTGGGGCTCTATTGAGGGCGGCAGCACGTTGAGCAGTTCCATGGCCTTATGGTAGCGGTTGGTGTAGTACTGTGCCACTTCCATAGGTTCCAGCTCTTCGAGTCGGGCCTTCTTTTCTATCTTGTCGTCGCCTTCGTCGGCATCATGCTCCAAATGGCCTACGTCCGTGATGTTACGTACGTAGCGCACCTTGTAGCCTAAGTGCTTCAGATAGCGGAAGAGCACGTCGAAGGTGATAGCCGGACGGGCATGACCCAGATGTGGGTCACCATAGACGGTGGGACCGCAGACGTACATGCCAACGTGGGGCGGGCAAAGGGGCTTGAAGAGTTCCTTACTCCGAGTGAGGGTATTGTAAATGAGAAGATTCTGTTCCATTGTTCTTACTCCTTATGTATAATATGTTGCAAAGTTAGATAAAATCCGTTGAATTATGAAGAAGGTCGGGCAAAAAATATGCCATCAGTGGAACAAACAGCTTTTCTGTATTTTTTCTTGTTATAAATTCTTGGACTCCGGATATAACTAATAAGGAGTCAAACTAAAGACCAACGTCAAACATCTGTGCTGACATGAATGAATATAACGCTAAAAGTAATTTGGATTGTCTACTTCGAAAATATCATAAAGGGACAGTCGACGTGGAGGAGTTCAAGGAGCTTATTAAGCAATTGAATGCTTCTAACGATGAAGAAATTCGGGAGTCACTACAGCTACAGTGGAAAGACTTTGATTCTTCAGAAGACTTA
The DNA here is from genome assembly GCA_900318855.1 of uncultured Prevotella sp. Lineage (GTDB taxonomy): Bacteria > Bacteroidota > Bacteroidia > Bacteroidales > Bacteroidaceae > Prevotella. The sequence goes on along the minus strand of ONMG01000025.1, from coordinate 18,016 downwards.
CCGGAGAGCAAAATATCAGCCATCTATGATGCTATCAGCAAAAAGACAGGCAAGCAACAGTCATTGCTCCTCAAAAACTGGCAAAAAATTGCTGCAGCTATACTTTTACTTATTGTAAGCGGAACCACGTTCCTCTATCTTCACCAACAACAGTCTTTTAAGCAGATGGCCATGCAAACCTTTACCATCAAATCCGATAATGTAGGTAAATCAGGCATCACCCTTCCGGATGGCACAACAGTATTACTAAATGCTCACTCCTCTCTACAATACGGGCAGGACTTCGGACAAAAAAAACGTGTGGTAACTCTTAAAGGTGAAGGCCTCTTTGATGTCAGCCACGATACCGGCCATCCATTCATTGTAAAAACTCAAAACATGGACATCCAAGTCTTAGGAACGCTCTTCAACGTCTACGTCTATGAGAACAAAAACACCCAAGAGGTATCGCTTCTGCGTGGTCACGTGAGGGTAAGTTCCAAGAAGGCACCATTCCAAGTATTGGAATTAAATCCTAATCAAAAGATAGTCATGGACAGGAGAACTGGTAAGATGACAGTGGAATCAGCGAAGAATGGAGTGGAGAATTCATGGGCTCAAAAGACACTCGTTTTCAAACATGAATCCATGCAGAACATCATCCTTGCTCTCGAACGCAAGTTTAATGTCAGCATAGAAGTACAGAATAGCCAGTTCCTCAAAGACACCTACACAGGTACCTTTGATGACAGCAACATCAAGAGCATTCTTGACGTGCTTCAGATGAGCTATCATTTTACATATCAAGTCAAAGGAGACCATATTCTTATCAAAAAATAATTTCTTAAACCTATCCTACAAGCACTATGAAGAAAGGTAATTACAAACCAAGAACAAGCAGTCCCGGCAAACAAAGACAAATGGCCATACGTATTGCAACTATGTTTGCCTTTCTGCTTATGACATTCGTTACTATTTCCGCCCAAACAGGAAAAGTAACCCTCTCATTGAAGGATGTCTCCATTAGCCAGTTTTTCTCTGCTATTGAGAAACAATCACATTATCGCTTCTCTTACAGTGATTCCGACACCAGTGATGCCGGAAGAATAACTGTTACACTTCGCAACGAGCCTCTTGAAAACGTACTTAAGCGTGAACTGTCAAATCGAGGTCTCACTTATACGGTACAAGGAAACAAGATTATTGTTGTCTCTGATAAACATCGGGGAGGTTCTGATGGAGACAACGGCTTGCAAAAAATCACGGGATCTGTTAAAGACCGGAATGGGGAACCCATTATTGGTGCAAGTGTCATTGTAAAGGGCACAAGAACCGGAACGGTAACAGACGCTAATGGCAAATTTACCATTAACGCCGAAGCTAACAGCATTCTGCAAATATCCTATATGGGATACCAAGCAATAGAGGTAAGAGCACGCAATGGAGTGAAAGCTCTCTTGGATGAAGATACTGAAGATTTGAACGAAGTTGTTGTAGTTGGCTATGGTACTGCACGCAAATCCGACTTGACCGGTGCCGTTTCATCCATAAACGGCTCTAAAATCAACACTTCAAACACTCCTCAATTATCCACTCAACTTCAAGGTCAGATAGCCGGCGTGCAGATAACACGTGGAAGCGGTGATCCCAGTTCTACTGCAACAATTAGAGTACGTGGTGTTACAACCATGTCAACCAACGATCCCTTAGTTATCGTCGACGGTGTTCCTGGCAATCTCAACGACGTTGCATCTGAGGATGTAGAAAACATCCAAGTTCTAAAAGATGCAGCTTCTGCTGCCATCTACGGTTCACGCGCAGCAGCAGGCGTCATCCTGGTAACAACCAAACGAGCCAAGAATAAAGAATTCCATATGTCCTACAATTTCGAGTATGGCATAGACACCCCTACGGCAACACCCAAATCTACAGGAGCTGTCGACTGGATGAAAGGGCTGAACGAATATATGTATAATGGTGGCGCATCCTCACTTAACTCGGTATATTCCGAGGACTATATTGCAAGTTACGAGCAAAACCATCTTAAAGATCCAGACAACTATCCTGACACTGATTGGATGAGCCTCGGACTGAAAAAAAGCACAAACCACCAACGTCACTCATTCACTATGACCGGCGGAACAGAGAAACTGCGCACCAACTTCAGCCTTAATTACTATGACGCCGATGCCATTTACAAAGTAAAAAGCTACAATAAGTTTAACGTCCGCATGAACAATGACTATTACATCAATAAATTCCTCCATGCCATTGCCGATGTTAATCTTTCCTACGGGCGTTCTAACAGGCCGCAGATTAGCGATATGGAGAATTTCCTGCTTCACATGCCACCTATGTTTAATGCATACTGGTCAGACGGCACAATAGCTCCAGGTAAAGATGGAGATAACCCCATTGCAGCAGTGGCTCTCGGAGGTTCAGCAGTGGGACGCAGCTATCAACTAAGAGGAAAAATCCAGCTTGACGTAACTCCTTTCAAGGATCTTGTCATCTCTGCTGTTTTTGCTCCCAATTACTATTTCTACAAAGACAAGAACCATCGTATTGCTTGGAAAGCGGCACAACTTGGAGGGGGCTACATCAATGGCAATAACTTTTCATCTACAAGGGAGACTGAGACACGCAACGACAACCACAGTCTGACCTTTCAGATCTACGCCAACTACCACATACAATTAGCCCAGCACTCAATCAGTGCCATGGCTGGCTATGAAGACTACACATTCCATTGGGAGAACGAGTCGGCCTATCGCGACAACTATCTGCTCAGCAATTTCCCTTATCTTGATCTTGGTCCTGCCGACTCCCAGTTCAACAACGGTACAGCGAGCCACAATGCCTATCGATCCTTCTTCGGACGTATCATATATTCCTACGCTCAGCGTTATATGCTCCAAGCCAACATCCGTAGTGATGGGTCTTCACGTTTTGCCAAGGGACACCGTTGGGGTACATTCCCATCTATCAGCGCAGGCTGGGTAATTTCTGAAGAACCCTGGTTTAGGAATATAAAGAACAAAGGGTTGGATTATTGGAAGATTAGGGCTTCTGTTGGTCAACTTGGTAACGAGCGTATAGGCTCTGATTTTCCTTACCAGGCTGCTTTAAACTTCCATGCTATTTATTTACCTAACAATACTACCGGAGTTTCAGACGCAGTCCAAACAGCCTATCAACCCACATATGCTTTCCGGGATATTACTTGGGAATCCACTACAACCTACGACATCGGTATGGATTTTGGTTTGCTCAACAACCGTCTGCGTTTCAATTTCGACTGGTATTACAAGAAAACTAAAGACATGCTGCTTGAGATTGGATTTCCATCCTATTTCGGTTACAATGCTCCGACAAACAACGCCGCCGATATGCACACAAGCGGTTGGGACCTTGAATTATCCTGGAATGACCATATTGGAAATTTCAACTATGGAGCCAGCTTTAATATCTCTGACTATCGCTCCAAAATGGGATATATGGCCGACCGGCAGGTTATTGGCAGCAACAAGATCACGGAAGAAGGTTCTTACTACAACGAGTGGTACATGCTCCGCAGTAAAGGTATCATTCTTAACGAAGCAGCCATGTTTGATAGCGACGGAAAGAAAATACCTGTTTACACTAAGAACGACAAGCCTGGCTGCATTCAATATGAAGATGTCAACAATGATGGTGTCATCTCGGCCAGTGACCGTATACGCCTCGGCAACTCTCTGCCAGAATTCCTTTATGGAGGCAATCTTTGGGCTGAATGGAAAAACTTAGACTTTAATATAACATTCCAAGGCATCGGCCACCAAAAGGTACTTTGGAGTTGGGCCAGCAGACCTTACGAATACAACGCATATTCCTGTCCTAAGGTTCTTTGGGACAGTCATTGGAGCCCGACAGCCTCTGACGAAGAGAATGCCAAAGCTAAATATCCAGCGCTAACATCGAATGCGACCAACATTTACGCCGGTAGTGACTTCTATCTTTTCAATGGTGCCTATATGCGCATCAAGAACATTACGGTTGGCTACACAATACCGAAAGCAATCACCCGGAAGTTCTTCGCCAACAAGCTGAGAGTTTATTTTTCAGCAAACGATCTTCCGGCCTTCTCCCATTATCCGGACGGGTATGACCCAGAGTGGAACAAATCGGGAGAGTTACTTCTAACATCCTATATATTCGGCTTGAATCTCACCTTTTAACTAACGTGCAATTATGAAATCTTATAAATTCAAAATAACAGCTTTGGGTGTAGCTACCCTTTTATTGGCTTCCTGTGCCGATCTTGACATACAACCTTTATCTACCGGAACAAGCGACAACTGGTTCCGGGATGAGACTGAAATAAGTATGTCCATTAATGACTTATGGCAGCCTTCATTCTTTCCTATTGACGATGACGATTGGTCGGACGACATGCTCAACCGTGACGGTTCGAACGAATTCACAGTGGGTACGGTAACCTCACAGTCATCCACTTGCTCCAGCCGATGGGCCACTGAATACAAGGCTATTTCTCGGTCGTTCAAAATCTTGGAGTCTTTAAACAGCCTAAAAGGCTCCGGTATCTCCGAAGAGAAATTGAAACAGTACGAGGGTGACTGTTATTTCATGCTCGGCTTCGCTTACGGCGAGTTAGCCACTTACTTTGGTGATTGTGTCCTCATGAAATCAGTAACATCTCTTGACGATGCCTATAAGGCTACACGCTCGCCAAAGGCTGAAGTTATGGAATATGCCTACGAATGTTTTGATAAGGCTGCCGAGATGCTTCCAAAATCCTATTCTGGCACTCAAACACCTACGCAGGGAGCTGCCTTGGGATTCAAAGCTCGTTTTGCGCTCTGCGCTGGAGACTATCAGATAGCTGCCGACGCTGCTAAAGCTTGCATGAATTTAGGAGTCTACAGCTTACACCCTAATTACCGACAGCTCTTTCAAGCCGACAAGTCGAATGAACTCATTTTCTATTTCAAGGGATTTCACGATCAGAAATACGGAGTGAGCAAATACTTCTCTAATGTAAAGAACTACATCATTCGACAAATTGGTGGCTTTTCCAACCATTCTCCATCACTGGAGCTTTTCTGCTCCTACACTTGCACGGACGGCCTTCCCATAGACAAGTCGTCCCTCTACAATCCAAAGGATCCTTTTGCAAACCGCGATCCTCGCTGTGCTTATACTATTCAGCCGTTTAAAACAAAATACTCCCCTGGCTTAGCTGAATATGAAAAGTCTAAGGCCGACGGAACCTTTGCCGAAAAATACCCTGATTACATCACGTTGGGTTATGAGTATAATCCAAGTCCCTATTCCACAAAGGTATATGAGGCAGCATCCAAAAGCATGGTCACTACAAAGGATTCTAAAGGAGCAAACCAACATTCCGCATACAACGGACTGTTATTAAGAAAGTATGTTAAAGATGACTGGGCCGACTGGGGCCTCTATGGACAGACGGCAGATAATTGTTTCCCCTATCTGCGTTACGCCGAAATATTGCTTACCTATGCTGAAGCTATGAACGAGTTAGGGAAGTGCAACCAACAAGTACTTGATGAATCCATAAACCTAGTGAGAGAAAGAGCATATAATGGCACTGGCATAGAATATCCAAGAGTTTTAGCTGATTCGCAAGCCAATTTGAGAAAGACCATCAGAATGGAGCGTCGTTCTGAATTCGCTTTCGAGGGGATGCGTTACCGCGATCTGATTCGTTGGAAGATTGCTGATAAAGCTTACAACAAATCGATGTACTATCTCAACCGGGCTTGGTCTGGCTCAGCCAGCTGGAATGGGAAAACCGGTTCCGAATCTAATGTGAAACTTCCTGACGGATTCACAACGCTCCTAAAGAATTGGGACGAAGGCAACTATCCAATTGGCGGCATCCCCACAATTGATGAGAATGGACTCCCTGACTTATCATCCATGGAGAAGGCTGGTTATATTGTCACATTCTATAAGATGGGATTCGAAGCTCCGAAAAACTATCTGTGGCCGATTCCTGCCAACGACATATTGGTAAATCCCGCATTAACACAGAACACGGGATATTGACAGATGACTATTTGTGCGGGAGACATCCGCTGCTCCCGCACTCGCACAGACGTTTGCATTAATGGGGCTATCCGGCAGGTACAACAGCTACCTGCACTGCCCGACAACCGGGGGAAACGGGTGGTGCTCATTGAGTCCGGTAGACGTATAGGAGGCATGGCGGCCGGCGAACAGGATTGGACCATCCGCGCATACCAGAAATCATCCGAACAGCGTTCAACAAGTAAGCATGGTCCTTGGCGAGAGAAGTTCACAAGAGTAAACGATTAGATTAAATATGTAAACAGTATGAGAACAAGACTTATCTTATTACTTCTTCTAACAATATGTGCGCATCACTCCTTCTGCAAAACGCGCAACATGAAAGAATACCACGTTGACGTGTGCATTTATGGAGCCACATCCGGAGGCATCACAGCTGCTTACACAGCGAAAAAAATGGGGAAGAGTGTCATCGTAGTCGAGCCATCTGGTCATATCGGAGGCATGACCACCGGTGGGCTGGGATTTACAGACATAGGAAAAGTTGAAATCATAAAGGGTATGGCACTCGACTTCTACAAAAGGGTCGGAGCTATCTATGGCAAGAATGGTCCCGCTTTTCAGTTCGAGCCTCATGTAGCATCTGAGGTCTTTAATCATTACATCTCTGAGGCTAAGATTCCGATTCTCAAAAACTATGGTATTGCAAAAGTAAATAAGGAGAAAAGTTCCATTCGCTTTGTCAGAGTGTACAATCTCAAGAATCCTTCTGCTTCTGTACTTATAAAGGCCCAAGTATTCATTGACTGTAGTTACGAAGGCGACCTCATGGCAATGGCAGGAGTTTCATACACTGTAGGGCGCGAGAGCAACAGTCAGTATGGTGAGACCTACAATGGAGTACAAGTATTAGAGGGCCATCAGTTTCCCGATGGCATCAGCCCTTACGTCATCCCCAACGACAAGGAAAGTGGTCTCCTCTATGGCATTCTCCAAGAGCCCGTAGGAAAACAGGGAGAGGGTGACAACCACGTGCAGGCTTACAACTTCCGCATCACTCTCACCGACGACAGCATCAACAGAATCCCCATCACCCTGCCCGAAAACTATACCCCGGAACACTACGAACTGTTACTGAGGGAAATAGCTCACAGCCACATCACCGACATCAACAAAATTTTTATCTGGTCGATGATGCCTAATCGCAAGACAGACATCAACAACCGAAACGGCTTCTCTACTGACATGATAGGTGCCAGTTGGACCTACCCCGAAGCTTCGTATGCGGAACGAGAGAAAATCGTCAAGGCACATAAGGACTACACCTTAGGCCTTCTCTATTTCTGTGGCCACGACCCACGTATGCCTGAGGAAATACGTAAAGAAATGCTTCGTTGGGGCTACCCTAAAGACGAATACGCGAAATGGGGACATTTCACACCACAACTCTATGTCAGAGAAGCTCGTAGGATGGTTGGAAGACTCGTGATGACACAGCAATACTGTCAAGGCAAAGCCATCGCACACGATTCCATCGGATGGGCAGCTTACACCATGGACTCGCATAACTGTGGAAGATATGTCATCAACGGCATGGTGAAGAATGAGGGGAATGTGGAAATAGGTATTTCCAAGCCATACAACATCTCCTATCGGGCCATCACACCTATGGAAAACGAATGCATCAATCTACTGGTACCCGTCTGTCTCTCGGCCTCACACATCGCCTATGGCAGTATCCGTATGGAGCCTGTATTCATGGTGTTAGGCCAAACTTCCGCCATTGCGGCTACACTGGCTATTGACAAGTATCATGGGAAAGTGCAGTCAGTAGGTTCAACCGACGTAATGAAACTCTTCGAATCGTTCAAGTACTAAGCTGCCATTCTGTATCCATTGGCATTGGCCATAATCCCAACAGCTATGTGCAAATTGGAGCTCTATACAATGGTCAAACAACTGATAGCCATGGCTGACAGTTGTTTGACCATTGTAAATTTCATTTTGACAAAAAACATTGTGTTGCTTGCGGCCAGTCACAAGGGTCGCCGTCTACAGTGGTACACGCCGGAGAATGTTGAAGGTAGCTGCTTGAATGCATCAGGAATCGGCCAACAGCAGAAAGAGCATGTAAGCCAAAGGCGGAAGTTTTTCGCGCATAACCCTCATGGCTGCAGAGAGCTGATTACGCACCACTTGCAGAGTTATACCGAGACGCTCCGCTATTTCAGCTACAGGAATATCGAGTTCCTTATTCAGCTCAAAAATCTGCCGTTGTCGCGGAGTAAGATGCATCTTGGCTTTAGCTAAAGCCTCTACGAAGAGATCGTAGTCGAGAAGCTTTTCTCCCTCGGTGGACTTCGTACGCATCTCGTCCTCATAAGCTACGAAATCCATCATCAGCGGATTACGAACTTGCCGTCTCAGTTCCTTGATTATCATATGATAAGATATAGTAAAAAGATAAGCCTTGAAAGACTTTCCAGAATCCAAGGCCTCTCTGTTATCCCAGATTCTGACAAAGGTTTCCTGCACAATATCATCAGCTATCGACTCCGACTTCACGTAGCCAATGACAAAGGAATAGAGCCGCTGTACCCATTGGCGATAGAGGTATTCAAAGCTATGCTCTCTCCCCTCTCTCACCTCTTCAACAAGCTTCACTGTCAACGCACTCTGTTCCGTCATTCAGCCCTCCGATATTTATTGTCTGCTTTCCACGTGAAGGCAATCATTATAAATTCATGGTAAAGTTATCTCTTTTTTACCAACCGACCAAAAGAAAATGAGAAATAATTGTCCTATTCTTTAGCCTTTTCCTTGCCGAGTAGGGTGTTAGTTTAGACTGGTGGTCTAAGGACTATGCACTTCCATGAGGAAGAGCTTCTACGCAGCCTATACCAGCTTGGCTTTCGAGTGCAGAGATAAGGCTTTTTATGCAGGATAATGATTTTTTAATAGCCTCCTTTCCTCTTTCTCACGAAGATTCCTTATATTTGCACGTGATACGGGACTGCTGTCCCGTTAACATATCTAATATATACAAAACCGTACAACTATGATCAGATTAAATGCATTCTTCACGTTGAAAGAGACTGCTGATGCCGACAAGGTGCTCGCATTGGCTAAGGAGTTGGTGGAAAGCTCGCGTAAGGACGAGGGCAACGTAGCCTACGACATATTCTGCAGTGGCACGAATCCTAAGGTAATGATGTTCTGCGAGACTTGGCAGAACGCCGATGTGCTTGACAAGCACTCCAAATCGGAGCATTTCACGCGTCTCGTTCCGGCCATTGAGGCTTACACTGAGAGCGGACTGAAGTGCGAGCAGTTTGAGTTCGGAAAATAACGTTCCAAAGGTTTCGCGCCTTTGATAATAGTCTGGCGGCAGTCGGGAGAAAAGCTTCTTCGGCTGCCGCTCATAGTTTCTGTAAAGTGCGATGCTAACGCTTAGATGTGGAGCAAGTTGCGCACCACCAGCCAAGCGAAGAAGCTCACCACATAGAACCCCACCACCCATCGGTTTTCCACCCGCGGTGTTAGGCGGCTGCGAAGGCTGTGGGGCAGGAAATAGCGGTTGAGAACGACCAACAGCAGATAAGGCAGGGAGTAGACGAGATAGAGATTGTAGTGCACGGCCTCAACCACATGCCCATGCAGCAGTGCGCTCATAGCCCGCTGGAATCCGCACCCCGGGCATTGCAGCCCCGTGAGCAGACGGAAGGGGCATTGCGGCATCCACCATGCATAGGGTGAGAGCATACGGTAAACCACCACCACGGCCACGAGGCCCGTGATGATGGCAATGCGCGCTACCCAGTCGCGTTGGCCGGTTGTCAGCATCCTACTGATGCCATGCATCCGAATATAGCTGCTATAGCGAGAACGGCGAGATAGAACAACGAAATGGCAATAACCGGAATCACGCTGATGATGCACCATTTCTTGGCATCATTGGAGGCCCTCATGGCTGCTTCGTATTCACGTGCGTCGTAGAGGGTGTTCACCTTGCTGGCATAGACGATGGCCACGATGCCGAAGGGAAGGCAGCAGAACACTGTCGCAAGAATGGCCCATACGAGATAGTTGTCGGGCCGAGGAGGCACGGTGCCTTCATAATGATTCGGCCCTTGAGCGTTGAAGTTGTCCATATCAGCCGGTCGCTTGAATGATTGTTAATTTGCCTTGTCGTACTGTCTGCCAATGTCGTCAGCGGCCTACATATTGCACATAGAGGCAGCGGCACCGGTGATGAACATAAATGCAATGTAGGCCACGTCGACGACAATACCGGTTATCAGACTGATGAGGCACCACTTCTTGGCATCGTTAGCTGCGTTGACAGCTTCGGTGTATTGATGCGCGTTGTAGAGGGTGTTCACCTTGCTGGAGTAGACAATGGCCACGATGCCGAAGGGAAGGCAGCAGCAGATAGTGGCCAGGATTGACCATACTAAGTAGTTGTCAGGTCGGCGTTGGGGAGCCGTAGGGTTGGCTTGTGTCTGTGTGAATTCTGGTTCCATAGTGTTCTAAATTGAGTTATAAGTATTGTAAACAGTGCAAAGATAGTGATTTTAGCCTGTACTGCCGCCATAAGTCTTCGCTTTTTTTTGAAAATAGTTGCTGATGGCTATGCCTTGGTGTCCTTAGGCTTGTCGGGATAGGTGAAGGGCACGAAGTAGGTGATGAGCAGAGCCGGAATGGCGCAGACCAGCACCACGGCGAAGAAAGTGCGGTAGCCCAGGGTGTCGCTCACCAGTCCGCTCACCATTCCCGGCAGCATCACACCGAGGTTCATGATGCCCGTGGCGAAGGCGTAGTGGCTCATCTGATGCTTGCCCGGTGCTATCTGCTGCATCATGAAGAGCGTCAGTCCGACGAAGCCGAAGCCATAGCCGAAGTACTCCAAGGTGATTCCGCCCCCGATGATAACCAGGCTCGTGGGCTGATAGTAGGCCAGGAGCGTGTAGGCCACAAAGGGCAAGTTGAATACCAGGGCCAGCTTGAACAGGCTCTTCTGCAAGCCTTTGTGGGCGATGTAGTAGCCGGCGAGGATGCTGCCCACCACGAAGGCGGCGGCGCCGAAGGTGCCGTAGCAGAGGCCTATCTGCTGCTCGCTCATGCCCAGTCCCTGCATCGACCGCGGTGCCTTGAGGAAGAGGGGCACTATCTTCATCACGAAGCCTTCGCAGAAGCGGTAGAGGATGATGAAGGCAATGTAATACCAGATATGGCGTTTTTCGAAGAATTCCGCGAACACTCCCCACAGCTCTCTGAGCGCCTCTCCGATGCCTTTCGCGTTCTCGGCCGGCTTCCCCGCTGAGGGCAGCACGAAGTAGTGGTAGATTCCGAGGGCGCACATCACGAGGCCGATGATGAGCATGATGAGAGTCCAGGCCATCACCATGCCGAAATGTTCAATGAAGATACCGGCGAGGTAGACGAGACCGCCCGTGGCGGCTATCTTGGCAATGTTGTAGAATGCGCCCTGCCAGCCTATCCACTTGGCTTGCTCGTCCTTGGAGAGAACGCTCATGTAGGTGCCGTCGGCAGCTATGTCGTGGGTGGCACCGCTCAAGGCGATGACGGCCAGCATGGCCACGGTGATAGCGAAGAAGTGGGGCAGATGTAGGGCCAGGGCTACAAGGGCGAAGAACAGGCCCGAGAGCAGCTGCGTGAGTACGACGAAGAATTTCTTGGTCTTGTAGATTTCCAGGAAGGGACTCCACAAGGGTTTCAGCGTCCAAGGCAGCATGATAAGCGAGGTCCAAAAAGCTATTTGGGTGTCGCTCACCTCTAAGCCTTTATACATCAGCGTGCACACCATGTTGAGCACCACGAAGGGCATGCCCATGGCAAAGTAGAGGGTGGGCACCCATGCCACAGGGCTGACCTGGCGCTTCGGGGCCGTGCGGGGTACGCTCTCAGTGCGTTCCTCATTGTTCGTTGGGTTGTTCATAGATTTTGTATTTCCGGATTGTTGTTTTAGTCGTATGCGCGGATGCCCGGCGCACTTCACTCTGCAAAGTTACAAATTCTGATACGGAATAGGAAACAATGAGCCATCAAATAGCTCCATAATCCGCATATTTGCTGTGCTTGGGCTTGTCACATGACGGTTGGTCACCGATGGGGGTGAATGCCATAGTTGCTACATGCCCCAGTTAATCCCGGGTAGGATGCCGCAGCCTCGCCAGCTGTACGGGGGCTTGCGGCATATCCAGGTTCATACGCTTGTCATAGCTGAGGGTCGAAAGCCTGGTGATGTCTACAGTTGAGAAGATGAGGAGAGGCTTGTTGGCCATTCCACCTTACTCTCCTTCACCTTATTTATTATAGGGCTCAGCCTTCAGTACATTGAGCTTCGGAGTTGTAATTCCCTTGAGAGTGGGGTGTTCCTCATCGTTGAGCTGTTCAAACACCACGATGTGATTGTCCCCTTTCTTCAGGAAACACCCTGGGAGGTAGAGTGTCTGCTGTGGGCCTACTTTCCAATATCGGCCCAAGTTGTGTCCATTGACAAAGACGATACCCTTGCCCCAGTTTTCCATGTCCAGGAACGTGTCGCCCACCTTGTCCAGGAGGAAAGTCCCGGCAAGCAGCACCGGCATTCCCTTGCGGCTGTTGTCGGTTTTCTTCATTCCTTCCGGCATCTTGTCCATTGGCAGCCGGTACATCAGCCATGTGCCCTTCAACTCCTTGCCGTCAATGGTGATAGGTTGCGTGATACCCTTGTGGTTATCGGTGATGCGTGCGCCGTAGTTGATTCGGCCAAGATTCTCCACGAGCAGGTCGAGCGTACCGCCCTTGGGAATGTCGACATCCATGTCCATATGCTCAGTTACCCGACTGAGTTGTCCTATCTTCCTGCCGTTCACGTAGACAGTGGCAAAGTCGGCCAGTCCGGGGACACTCATCTTTCCCTTCAAAGCCCGGGCGGTGCGGAACCGATAAACCACATAGCCGTGGCCCTGGTTGAGCTCCTCCATGGTGAGCAGCCGGTTGCTCTTAACGGGTTTCACCTGCGATAGGCTACTGAACAAATCGACTTTGCCCTCGAACTGAATCTCCGGTATCGAAATGGTGGGAATGCGCTGAGGCACCTCTGGCACATTGTCGACATATTGCATCATCAACGCGCGCAGGGCACCGTACTTTGGCGTTGCCCAACCCGCCTCGCTGATGGGTGAATCGTAATCATAGCTTGTGATGTCGGGTTGAATATTTTTGTCGTTGGTGAAGTTGGCACCCGCCGTGAATCCGAAGTTGGTACCGCCGTGGATAACATAATAATTGAAGCTCACACCGGCATCCAGATAAGCTTTGGTGTGCTTCACCAGGGAGTCGATGCTGGTGCTGACAAACTTTTCATTCCAATGGTCGAGCCATCCCGGATAGAACTCGGAGACAAAGTAAGGTCCCTGCCCGTTATTATAGGCGTTCACCGTCTTCTTGAGGTTGTCGACATTGTCTTCGCCGTTGGCGCATGGCAGCACTCCCTTGATGGCACCGCCATTGAAGAGCCAGTCGCCGTCGGCCGTGAACTTAGGAGCGTCAAAACCTTCCTCTTCGAGCATCTTCAGCATGGCATAGCGGTATTGTCGATGCTGTTCCTCACTGATATTCTTCTTCTGTGCAACGTAGGAGCCGAACTCATTCTCAACCTGTACGAGGATGATGGGACCGCCATGAGTCACCTGCAGGTCCTTCACCTGAGTGGCCAACTGACGGAGATAGACGCGGCAGGAATCGAGGAACGGCTTGTTGTAGGTTCTCACCTCCATGCCCTTGACATTCTGCAGCCACCAGGGGAAGCCGCCGTAGTCCCATTCTGCGCACACGTAAGGCCCTGGGCGAAGGATGACCAGCAGTCCCTCTTCTTGAGCCTCGCGCACAAACAGGCGCAGGTTGTGATTGTCCGTAGTCCAGTCCCACACGCCGGGAGCCGTCTCATGGTGATTCCACATCACATAGGCGGCTACAGCGTTCATTCCCATGGCTTTAATCATCTTGAGGCGATGGCGCCAGTAGGATGCCGGCACTCGTGAGGGATGCATCTCACCGCAATGCAACTGGATGGGACGACCATCGTAAACAAACTGGCCTCCCTTGATTTCAAAACTGTGGGTCGTAGCCTGAGCGTGGGCATACAGTACACCCGTCAGCAGAAGGCTGAGGAATAAGAATATCTTTCTCATTGAGATGTAGTAATATAAGTGAGTATTGTTAACCATACAAAGTTAGTACAAATGGCGAGAATGGCAAAGGAAAAGCCTGCTTTTTTCTCATTGTCTCAGGTTCGGCCTCTCTTTGTATTGCGTGCAGCGTGTAAGGTTTCTTGGGGGGTAGGTAACAGTGCCGGCAGCAGAATCTCTTCACCAGGCAGCAGACACAGAATGAGGGGCGGGCAGCCGTCCAAGATTGCTTTTCGACTCCGGCAGTATCATCCGCACGGTGCCTTTCAGCTCGGGCGAGATGAACGTGGTGCATACGGGTGCAGGCTACGACTTCACTGCCCACATCACGACCACGGAAGGTAAGACGCTGGATTTCCACTATGCCGGGCCTATCACGATGGAGGACCATAGCGATGACACCACTACTGAGGACTCTACCGTCATCAGTGGCGACGTGAACATCCGGCCCGTTCTGGCCCAGTACATGCTCTATCCCGGCACGAAGACCGACAACTACGTGCTGCGCCTCTTCGATGTCAACCAGGTGACCACTGACGGCGTGCATCCTGCTGTCCCCGGAATGAAGCTCAACATGGACCTCTACACGGCCAAGGACTCCGACCTCGTGGGCACCTACAAGGTGGGTACCAAGAAGAACAACTACTCCATCAATGAGGAGCCGGGCGTCTTCTTCCCCGGTACAAAGTATGCTACCATCACTCTGGGCTCTTTCTGCGAGCGCGTGAACAAAAACCTCAGTGTGGCCTACTGCTCCATCACCGGTGGCACGATGACCATCAGCAAGACCGAAGATGGAAAGTACCACGTAAAGGCCGACCTGCTCACCGACAAGGGTGACAAGGTGACCTGCGACTACACCGGCGCTATCACTGCCTTTCAGTCGGCACAATAACAGCCAGTGATATCCAAAGAGAAGCCTGTCCGGCGGCCCACAGAGGTGGACAGCCCGGCAGGCTTCCTTGTTTTATTCAGTATCAGAGTCCCGGCTTAGAGGTCAATCTCGTTCAGCGGCAGTCCCCAAGCATCGGCAACTCCCTTGAAGGTCACCTTGCCCTCCACGATGTTGAGTCCCTTGCGCAGAGCCTCGTCATCCTTGCAGGCCTGTCGCCACCCCTTGTCGGCCAAAGCCAGGGCATAGCGTAGCGTAGCGTTTGTGAGAGCCATGGTTGATGTATAGGGCACGGCACCCGGGATGTTGGCCACGGCATAGTGGACGATACCGTCCACCTCGTAGACCGGGTCAGTGTGGGTAGTGGGATGTGAAGTTTCGAAACATCCTCCCTGGTCGATGGCCACATCGACCAGCACCGAACCCTTCTGCATCACCTTGAGCATGTCGCGGTTGATGAGGTGAGGTGTCTTGGCACCCGGAATCAGCACCGAGCCGATGACGATGTCGGTGTCGCGCAGTTCCTCTCGGATATTATGCTCCGTGGAGTAGAGAGTGTGCACGTTGGCTGGGAGCTCAATGCCCAGCTGGCGCAGGCGTGGCAGCGAGATGTCGGCAATGTAGACGTCGGCACCCATTCCGGCTGCCATGCGGGCTGCGGCCTCACCCACGGTGCCACCGCCGAGCACCAGCACTTTGGCGGGCTTCACCCCCGGTACACCACTGATGAGCTTTCCCTTGCCGCCCTTCGTCTTCTGGAGATAGTAGGCACCTTCCATGACACCCATCCGGCCAGCTACCTCACTCATCGGGATGAGCAACGGCAGACGGTGGTCGGGAGTCTGCACGGTCTCGTAGGCCAGGCACACGGCACCGCTCTTCAGCATAGCGTCGGTCAGCGGACGGTCGGAGGCAAAGTGGAAATAGGTGAACAGGAGCTGCCCCTTCTTCACTAACGGATACTCGGGCTCTATGGGTTCCTTCACCTTGATAATCATGTCGCTCTGAGCATACACATCCTCAATGGTGGGCAGGATTTTGGCGCCCACCTTCTCGTAGTCGGAATCGGGGAAAGCACTGCCTTCACCGGCTGTATGCTGTACAAACACTTCGTGTCCATGACGGACTAATTCGGCAACGCCTGCAGGGGTCATGCCCACGCGGTTCTCGTTGTCCTTAATCTCCTTTGGAATACCAATTCTCATAGTATATGGTGTTTAGACGTTTAACGAGGGCAAATATACTAAATAGTTTCTTTAGTTGTTCGCCTTAAGGTCGTTTTTTAGTGTCTTATAGATTAAAAAAGGTGAACTGTTGGGCCGCTGTTGCCCGTACCCCCCCCCTGGAGGACAAGTGCTTCTGCCCTCGTCCCCCACAGGGAGTTCGTTTCAGAGATGCATCAGGGCAGATACTGGCCGTGCTGGCGCAGGAGCTCCCGAAGTTGAAGCGTGTCCACCTTATGCACATTGGCCTCTCTGCTCTTTGCCGCAAGGGCAGCAGCCTCTCCGGCGGCTTCACCGGTGACCATACAGCAGGGCATGATGCGTGTACTGCCAAAAACCTCGCTGTCGGCCGATATGCAGCGCCCGGCAGTGAGCACGTTGCGCAGGCCCTTCGGGGTGAGACAGCGGTAGGGAATGCCGTGCGACTCTCCTTTCTTATAACGCTGAGCGGGCTTGTCGCTACCGTGAATATCAATATAATAGCAGTTGCGTCCTATCTCGTCGGCAAAGCTTCGGCGCCCCCGCCAGTCGTTGCCTGTCAGCACGTAGTCGCCCATGATGCGACGACTGTCCCGTACTCCTAACACGGAGGCTGTCTTCACCAGCGAGGCTGCACCAAAGGTCGAGGGTCTCAGGTCTTGCAAGGCTTGTAGATATTGAGCTGCTTTCTTCCGACCGGTAATCATGGCCTCCGACACTTGCCAGGGGTCGGTGGTGTCGAGAGCTATATGACCGGCATTGAACTGCAACTGCCCGGGGCCCGTGAGCACCACATTGGCATAGGCATCGACGAGCGGATACTTTCCCGACTGTGCTGCTTTCCAAAGCGGACTTGCATGATCACCATTGGTGTCGAGGTGGGACTTGGCATTAAAATCATACATGTCAACATTGTCAATGCTGAAGCAGAGCGTGGAGAGCTGGTTGGTGCCCCGGGCGTCGTAGCCCCGCTTAAATGATGCTCCGGCCCAGGCTGCAAGGTCGCCGTCGCCCGTGGCATCAACGAACACCTTGGCCTTGAAGCGGGTGAGCCCATCCTTATTGGCCACTACCACGGCCTCCACCCCATTGCCGCGCTTCTCCACTGCACAGAGACGTGAGAAGAAGAGCACCTTGCTACCTGAAGCTGTAACCAGACGGTCGTAGACGCGCATCAGATATTCGGCATTGATGGGCACCCAGTTCACTTGCGACGCTTTCACATGAGGCACACCCTTGCGGGCCTCTTCAAAAATGGTCATGGCGAGTCCGCGGTAGATGATGCGTTCACCGTCGGAGAATGGCGACCACGTGGGCACCAGGCCTATGGTACCCATGCCGCCCAATTGCCCCATTGCCTCGATGAGCAGTGTACGGGCTCCTTCACGGGCAGCCGCTATGGCCGCTGTACATCCGGCCGGGCCACCGCCCACGACAATCACGTCCCACACGCTGTCATCCTCTTTGACCGGATATGTGGCAGAAGACTTGCCGATCTGGTTGCCGGCCCTGCTGCCTATGGCAGGCACGAAGAGGGATAGTCCGGCCATGCCCAACCGCTTAATGAAATTTCTTCTTGATGTCATATTTAGTTGCAGTCTAAGGTAGATGGTGCAAAGATAGTGCAAACGAGGGGAGTGACCAAGAAAAAAGCTTGCTTTTTTCGGTGTCACTCCCGAGTGCCGCCT
>ONMG01000132.1 GCA_900318855.1 uncultured Prevotella sp. | reverse complement strand
GCCGTTTGGTCTTCTTTTCCTGGCCTGCCTGCTTATTCGGCATCATCGTCGAGTCCCGGCTGCGTCTCCGGAATCGGCATCTTAGCCGTTTCCTTCACTCCGATTTGCTTGAGCTCGTTCGCCTTCTGTACGATGCTCTGCCGTCCCGTGTACACTTTCTTGAAAGCATCCTCGTAGTCGGATTGCAGCGAGGCAAGGTCTTTGCCCACCTTCTCGAACTTCTTCACGAAGTCGCCTACGCGCTTGAGCAGTTCTTCGGCCAGTTCGAACACATGCTTCTGGTTTTCCGACTGCGTGTACTGCCTCCAGGCTATCTGTATCATCTTCACTATGGCGATGAGGCTCTGCTGACTGGTGATGAGCACCTGACGGTCGAAGGCCTCGCCCCATATCTTAGGGTCTTTGGAGAGCGCCAGCTGCCATGCGCCCTCGAAAGGCACGTACATGATGACAAAGTCGATGGCGTGGCGCGGCTTCTGGATATAGTGACTGTAGTCCTTGCGTGCCAGGTCGTTCACCTGCTTGCGAATGCTCTGTACCAGACTTTTGGCCAGCTCGTCGCGCTGCCGTGTGTCCTCGGTGTTCATGTATTGGTAGTAGGCGTCGATGCTTACTTTAGCATCCACTATCACGTCCTCGTTGTTGGGGTAGTGGAGCACTACGTCGGGAATCATCCGTCGCCCGCTCTCCTCATTGTGCACAGCGTTGCCGGCCGCGTCGGTGATGGTATGCTGCACGTCGTAGTCGACTCCGCGCACAAGTCCTTGCGAGTCGAGCAGTTCCGAGAGCCGGCGCTCCCCCCAGTTGCCTTGTTCTTTGTTGCCTCCGCGAATCACGTTGGTGAGTCTGTTGGCCGTCTCCCCGATCTTGTCGGTCTGCTCAGTCATGTTCTTGAGCTGTTCCGCGAGTGTGGCTGTGCTTCGTGCCGTCTCGCTGTTGGTTTTCGCGATGGCCTCGTGTAGCTTTTCGATATTCTCCTTCAGTGGCTTTGTAATGGCATCCATCGATTCCGTGTTCTGATTCTTCAGTTTGTCCGAGGTCTGTTCCAGCACCTTGTTGGCCAGATTCGCAAACTGTTCCTGCACGGTCTTGAGCTGCTCCTGAAACTGCTGTTGCCTGAGCTGTGTCTCCTTGGCGTTCTGCTGCTGTTCGGCCTCCAGCTTGGCCTCGGCGGCAGCCAGCTTACTTTTGGTTGTGGACAGCAGCTCCTGGAGCTCGTCATTGGCCGCGCGCCCCTTGTCGAGCTCGGTTTGGAGCTCGGTCTTGCGCGCACGCTCCTGCTCAGCCTGCTGTTGGGCCACGAGCAGCTGGGCCTCAACCGACTTCTTCGACTGCTGGAGTCCAAGTGCGGCAAGGGCTC
The DNA here is from genome assembly GCA_900318855.1 of uncultured Prevotella sp. GTDB lineage: Bacteria > Bacteroidota > Bacteroidia > Bacteroidales > Bacteroidaceae > Prevotella. Next base: position 5,526 of record ONMG01000132.1, on the reverse strand, counting down.
CACCTAAGATGATTCCGATGAAAAGATAAAGGATAAACATGATGACGACGTTAAGAAGTTAAATGTTAGGGTTCGGTGTCCGCATCCTCAGCAGCCACAGCTGTTGCACTGCTCCTCGTGTGAAGAGATAGGCCAGCAGGGCCAGCCAGAGAGCATGGTTGGAGAGGGTGGGGAAGAGGGTGTAGTAGAGACCGAAGAATACGCCCGCTGCTACTGCCGAGGAGAACAGCATGGCCCGCGTGGCCGTCATGCCGATGAAGATGCCGTCGAGCACGAATGCCGTGAACCCGGTCAGGGGTATCAGCACCGCCCAGAGATAGTAGCGGCGGGCTGCCTCTACAACCGTGGTCTGGTTGGTGAGCAGGTGCATGAGTGGCGACTCGCCGAGGAAGTAGACGAGGGTGAACACTGCTGCCAGCGCCCAGCCCCAGCCGAAGAGGCGCCTCACCACCCTGGTAAAGCCCTCACGGTCGGAGGCTCCGAAACAGCGGCCTCCGAGAGCCTCACCCGCAAAGGCGAAGCCGTCCATCACATACGAGAAGAGCGTGAAGAAGGTGAGCAGCAGAGCGTTGGCCGACAGTACCAGGTCGCCTTGGCGTGCTCCGGCAGCCGTGAAGAAGAGGTTGACAGCCACGAGAAACACCGTGCGCAGGAAGATGTCGGCGTTGATGCCGAAGAAGCGGCGCAGTTGCTCCGCGTCGAGGATGTCGCTGTTCCACCGCAGTTGCAGTCCATGTCGCCGCATCACCTTCAAGGCTCCGGCCAGAGCCATCAGAAAGCCGCACCACTGAGCGATGAGGGTGCCCAGCGCCACGCCCTCTAATTTCAGACCCATGCCGAGAGCCAGCACCAATGAGGCCAGAATGTTGATGACGTTCTGCGCTATGGCTACCGTCATCGGCGTCCGCGTGTCCTGCATGCCGATGAACCAGCCATTGAGTCCGTAGAGTCCCATCATGGCCGGTGCTCCCCAGATACATATATTATAATAGGTATGCACGAGGGCGCTAACCGTCGGTGAGGGATGCATGGCCCATGCGGCGGCATGCCAGAGTGGCAGCTGCAGCAGTACGAAGAGGCTGCCCAAGGCCAGGCCGATGAGCTCGGCCCGCAGCAGCGTGGCTGTCATCTCGCCCCCGTCGCGACGGCCGAAAGCCTGAGAGGTGAGGCCGCTAGTGCCCATACGGAGGAAACCGAACAGCCAGTAGACGACGTTGAATATCATGCTTCCCACGCTGATGGCACCAATGTAGGCCTCACTGCCTAAATGGCCGGAGATGGCCAGGTCGATGAGGCCCAGCAGCGGCACCGTGACATTAGAGATGACCGAAGGCACGGCCAGGCGCAGGATGGCGCGGTCGGTGGAAGTGAAGGCTAATGTTTTCATTGCTGCAAAGGTAGTGCAAAGGCAGCGAGTGACAAAGAAAAAGAAAGGCTTTTTGTATGTGTACCCTGATAGCGCACATCGACAATGGGGGCTTCCAGCCGGCCCTTCACCTCCCGGCTCTCCCTCGCCATCAGACAGCACAGCCTACCCCTCGCTGTCCCGACTTCACTCCGTCTATAGGTGCCGAATTGGATACCCCTGATGAAAAAGTGACGCTATTCTTTGTGCATTACACGAAAAAGCCCTATCTTTGCCATGAAGAAAACTTCGATACTCCCCCTTCAAGCAATGAAACCAAGAAAACGAAATGAATAGATTGTCAAAGCAAGAACTCCGTATCGTCTTTATGGGAACCCCCGAGTTTGCCGTCGGCACACTGCGCGCCCTCGTTGAAGGTGGCTATCAGGTGGTGGGTGTGGTCACCCAGCCCGACAAGCCCGTCGGCCGCCATCAGGACATGCTCCGGCCCTCGGAGGTGAAGCAGTATGCCCTTGCCCATGGCATCCCCGTGCTCCAGCCTGTGAAGATGAAGGACCCCGTCTTTCTCGAAGCCCTGAGCGCCTGGAAGGCCGACCTGCAGGTAGTGGTGGCCTTCAGAATGCTGCCCGAGGTGGTGTGGGCCATGCCCCGCTTCGGCACCTTCAATGTGCATGCCGCCCTGCTGCCCCAGTATCGCGGAGCCGCGCCCATCAACTGGGCCGTCATCAATGGCGAGACCCTCACCGGCGTGACCACCTTCTTCCTCGACAAGGATATCGACACGGGGCGCGTCATCCTCCAAAAGCCGTTCCCCATTCCCGATGACGCTGATGTGGAATATGTCTACGATGGCTTGATGCATCTCGGTGCCGAGGCCGCTATAGAGACCGTCGACCGCATCATCGAAGGCAACGGCACCACAGCGTCGATGCCTCAGTCCGACATGGTGGCCACCACGGGTGAGCTCAAACCTGCACCGAAGATTTTCAAGGATACCTGCCACATAGACTTCAGCCTCAAGGCCAAGCAGGTGTACGACTTTGTGCGTGGGCTCAGTCCCTACCCCGGCGCGTGGGCCGAGATGCCCTCAACCGACGGTAAACCGGCGGCCGTAGTGAAAATTTTCCGTACGGCGAAGACAGGCAAAGCGCTTGCCTCGGAAGTGCCGGGTACGGTGACGACCGCGCAGGGCCACATCCTCGTGGCCTGTGCCGACGAATGGCTGGAAATCGAGGAACTGCAGCTGGCAGGCAAGAAGCGCATGGAAGCTAAGGCCTTCCTCAACGGTAACCAACTCAATGAACTAAGATAACACTACACCCGATTATGACACAAGAACAAGATATCAAGAACGCCGTCGAAGTGATGAGAAAGGGCGGCGTCATCCTCTATCCCACCGACACCGTGTGGGGCATAGGCTGCGATGCCACCAATCCGGAGGCTGTGGCCAAAGTGTATCAGATTAAGCACCGCGACGACTCGAAGGCGCTCATCTGCCTCGTCGACTCCGACGCCCGGCTGCAGCGCTACGTACGCAATGTGCCCAATGTGGCATGGGATATTTTTGAACTGGCCACCAAGCCGACCACCCTTATTCTGGATGGAGCCGTCAACCTGGCTCCCAACCTCATAGCCGCCGATGGCAGCATCGCCCTTCGCATCACTCGTGAGCCTTTCTCCAAGGAGCTCTGCTACCGTTTCCAGAAGCCTCTTGTGAGCACGAGTGCCAATATCAGTGGCGAGCCTGCGGCCCAGAACTACTGCGACATCAGCGAGGAGCTGCTGAAGGCCGTCGACTACGTGTGTGCCTCGCGTCGTCAGGAGCATAAGCCCCACACGCCGTCGAGCATCATCAAGCTCACGGCCAAAGGCGAAGTGACCATCATCCGACAGTAGTATTCCCGTGACCTTATCTCATAAAGACTCTGAGCGATGATGCAGCGTTTTCTTGATTGGAAGGAGCAACACCTGACCGACCGTCAGATGACGCTCATCCTCGCCTTCTTCATTGGCCTGCTGGCCTCAGTGGCAGCCTATGTGCTGCACTGGCTCATCACGCAGATACAGTTCATGCTTACCGACGGCTTCAAGGAGTCGACGTCGAACTATCTCTACCTGGTCTTCCCTGTGGTGGGCATCTATCTCACCTCGCTCTTCGTGAAGTATGTGGTGCGCGACAACATCTCTCACGGTATCACGCGTGTGCTCTATGCCATTGCCACCAAGCGGTCGAGACTGAAGCCGCATAACTGCTGGTCGTCAGTCATCGCTTCCGCCATCACCATCGGCTTCGGTGGTTCGGTGGGTGCCGAGGCTCCTATTGTGCTCACCGGTTCCGCCATCGGCAGCAATCTCGGTCAGCTCTTCAAACTCGACAACAAGACGCTCATGCTCCTGGTGGGCTGTGGTGCCGCCGCCGGTATTGCCGGTATCTTCAAGGCGCCTATTGCAGGCCTCGTGTTCACCCTTGAGGTGCTTATGGTCGACCTGAGCATGGCCTCGCTGTTGCCCATTCTCACAGCCAGCGTCACTGCCACTTGCTTCAGCTATCTCTTTGTGGGCGGCAGCGCGATGTACAGTTTCCACCTCGACAGCGCCTGGACGGTGGAGCGCGTGCCTGCCTGCATTCTGCTCGGGCTGTTCAGCGCCTTTGTGGGTCTCTACTTCATGCGCATGATGACCGCCTGTGAAGGGGTCTTCGCACGACTGAAGGAACATCCTTACGTGAAACTGCTCGTGGGTGGTGTGGTGCTGAGCTCGCTCATCTTCCTCTTTCCCGTTCTCTATGGCGAAGGCTATTCCTCGTTAGGAGTGCTGATGAACGGCAAGAGCAATGCCGACTGGGGACAGATACTGAACAATTCGCTCTTCTATGGGCACGACAACCTGCTGGTGTGCTATGTGGCGCTCGTGATGCTCACCAAGGTCTTTGCCACCTCGGCCACCAATGGCAGTGGCGGTGTGGGTGGTACCTTTGCTCCCTCGCTGTTCATAGGCGGTTTTGCAGGCTTCCTCTTTGCCCGGGTATGGAACATGTATCAGGTGGGCATCTACATCCCTGAGAAGAACTTCACCCTCTTGGGCATGGCGGCCGTGATGGCGGCCGTGATGCACGCGCCCCTGACGGGCATCTTCCTCATTGCCGAGATTACGGGCGGCTATCAGCTCTTCATTCCCCTTATCATTGTCAGCGTGGTGGCTGTGGTGACCATCAGCATCTTTGAGACCCACAGTATCTATGCCATGCGTCTGGCGCGTGAGGGCCGTCTCATCACCCATCACACCGATAAGGCCGCTCTCACGCTCATGAGCATGAACAGTGTCATCGTGAAGGATTTCACTGCTGTGGCACCCGACATGACGCTAGGACAGCTGGTGAACGCTATCAGCAAGAGCCAGACGAGCTTCCTGCCTGTGCTTGATGAGGCAGGCACACTGCTCGGTGAGGTGGATGTGACCAAGATTCGGCACATCATGTTCCGCACAGAGCTCTACGACCGGCTGAAGGTGCGCCAGATTATGACGCCGGTGCCGGCCACACTCGGGGTCAACGACCCCATGGAGGAGGTGATGGAGAAGTTCGATACCAAGAATACCAACTATCTGCCTGTGACTGACATCAACGACCGGCTCATCGGCTACGTCTCGCGCACCCGTCTCTATTCCATGTATCGTAAGACAGTGGCCGACCTTTCGGCCGAATAGAAAGCAACTGGAAGCCGACAAGGATGCTTGCCCGAAACGACAATCCTCTTTCCTCAATACTACTATATGCGCTACATACTGCTTATCCTGATTTCAGTCCTCGGTACGGTAGTTGCCGAAGCCCGGGATTTCAAAGCTGACATGCTATACCGGAGCAGGTCTTTTTGTAGCCGGCACGTCGCTGCTGATATATGCCATCTATGCCCGCCACAAGGCCAAGGCGAGCGTGAACATTACGATGGGAGGCACGGGCCCTCAGCCCCCACTGCCCCTCGGCACTTCAACTCGTCAGCCAACACTGACAGTGAGCATTAACTTGTGAACACAAATGGAAAAGGTTCTGCCGGCGCAGAACCTTTTCCATTCGTCATTTCCTGACTTCGTCAATGCGTCACCTTGAATCGAGAATAAGTTTTTGGAAAATAGTCACGTACAGACATTAGCTCCCCATGGAG
>ONMG01000072.1 GCA_900318855.1 uncultured Prevotella sp. | reverse complement strand
TTAATATCCCTAATGGGGGGGGGTAAGGGGGCTTTATACGCTCATATCAGTTAGAATATGGCAAAAAGCCAGTTTGAACAAGAGAAATCGCATTCTGGGCGCTTTTGACCGCAATGACCTAAGACTATTAGTAGGGTCGCGGAATTGAGGCTTCGCAAGAAGATAGGCTGCACTCAGGCAAGGCAAAGAAAAAAGCAAGCTTTTTCTTTGCCATTCCCTTCGTTTGCACTATCTTTGCAGTGAATTGCAGGCAGGGATTTGCCGGAAGGATAAATAAGGTATAAAGATGAAGGTAGCTGTTGTCAAGTATAATGCGGGGAACATCTTTTCCGTGATGTGCGCACTCAAGCGTCTTGGAGCTGAGCCAGTGCTCACCGATGATGCGGCCGAAATCCGTTCCGCGAGTCATATCGTCTTCCCCGGTCAGGGCGAGGCATCCGGTGCCATGGCCTGCCTCCGTGAGAAGGGACTTGACACTGTACTTCGCGAGGCTACGCAACCCGTGCTGGGCATTTGCATCGGCATGCAACTCCTCTGCTCGTTCAGCGAGGAGGGATCCACACCGTGCTTAGGCATCTTTCCGATGGAGGTGAAGCGGTTCCGGCCTGTGCGCCATGAGGACAAGGTCCCTGCCATGGGATGGAATAGCCTCCACGGGCTTAGAGGCCCGCTCTTTAAAGGTATTGACGAGGACAGTTTTACCTATTTCGTCCATAGTTTTTATGTGCCGGCCTCACCGTTCACTATAGCCACAGCCGATTATGTGCAGCCTTACAGTGCAGCTATCTGTCGCGATAACTTCTTTGCCACCCAGTTCCATCCCGAGAAGAGTGGAGTCGTGGGGGAGCAAATCCTTAGAAATTTCTTAGCATTATGACGCAACTCATCCCTGCCATAGACCTCATCGACGGCCAGTGCGTACGCCTGTCCAAGGGTGATTACAATCAGAAAGTCGTCTACTCCTCCTGTCCCCGCCAAGTGGCGCAATGCTTTGTGAGCGCAGGGTATCGGCGCGTGCATGTGGTCGATCTCGATGGTGCACGCTTGGGGCACGTGGTCAACACGGAGGCACTGAAGGCTATTTGCGGCATTGAAGGCATAGAGGTCGACTTTGGCGGTGGCATCCGTACCGACGACGATATGCAGACCGCCTTTGAGTGTGGCGTCCGGTGGGTGACTGTGGGCAGCACTGCTGTCACCGAGCCCGAGCTCTTCCGCAGATGGATAGCCCGTTATGGTGCGGGGCGATTCATCCTGGGTGCCGACGTCAAGGACGGTTGCATTGCCATCAAGGGGTGGAAGGAAGACTCCGGCTTGAGTTTGTCCGCTTTCCTCCAGACCTATCGTGCTTTGGGCATCACCAAGGTGCTGTGCACCAATATCCAGCGCGACGGCATGATGCAGGGACCCGATACCGACCTCTACCGGCAGATTCTCGACCAATTCCCCGATATGGAGCTCATTGCCAGTGGTGGAGTGAGCAGTATGGCCGATATAGCGAGGCTGACTAAGGCTCGTGTGCCCGCCGTTGTGGTGGGTAAGGCCATCTATGAAGGTTCTATCAGTGTGCCAGGATTGCTGCTCAGTGGGCAACAGTGCTCGTCATCGCTGGCCAAGCGCATCATCCCCTGTCTCGATGTGAAGGACGGCCAGACGGTGAAAGGCACTCATTTCAAGCATCTCCGTGAGGCCGGTGACCCCGTGGCTCTCGGTAAGGCTTACAGTGAGGCAGGAGCCGATGAACTCGTCTTCCTCGACATCACAGCAACCCATGAAGGCCGCAAGACCTTCACCCAGGTCGTAAGTCGTGTGGCCGAAGAGCTCAGCATCCCTTTCACCGTGGGCGGCGGCATCTCTGAACTGGCCGATGTGGAGCGGTTGCTCACTGCGGGAGCCGACAAGGTGAGCGTCAACTCAGCCGCCTTGCGCCGTCCGGAGCTTATCAGCCAGATAGCCCGTCGGTTCGGTTCGCAGGTTGTGGTGTGTGCCATTGACGCGCGCGAGGTGGCCCCAGGAGAGTGGCGCTGTTATGTCAACGGCGGAAGGGTGCCCACAGAGCACGACCTCTTTGAATGGGCCCGTGAGGCTGCCGACCGTGGAACCGGCGAGATACTCTTCACCAGTATGGATCATGACGGCACACAGCGTGGTTATGCCAATGAGGCTTTGGCCCGTCTGAGCGACGAACTGCCCATTCCCGTCATTGCCAGTGGTGGAGCGGGCACGATGAAAGATTTTCTTGATGCCTTCACTTTGGGCAAGGCCGATGCCGCACTGGCGGCAAGTGTGTTCCACTTCGGCCAAATAGCCATTCCCGCTCTCAAGCAATATCTCTATGAGTCGGGCGTCAATGTGAGGCGCTGAATGAGCAAGGAGGAAAGAACGCATGATATCAACGATTAATCGCAGCAAGATATGGAATTAGACTTCGAAAAGATGGGTGGTCTCATACCGGCCATCATCCAGGATGCCACAACTAAGAATGTGCTCATGCTGGGCTTCATGAATGAGGAAGCGCTCAAGAAAACGCGTGACTCAGGACGGGTGACCTTCTGGAGCCGCACACGCAAGTGCCTCTGGACCAAGGGCGAGACATCCGGACATTTCCTCGATGTGGTGAGCATCACGCCCGATTGCGACAACGACACGCTGCTCATCGAGGCTCTGCCGCATGGGCCGGTGTGCCATAAAGGAACCGATACCTGCTTCGGCACCAAGAACGAGCCCAACGCGCTGAGCTTCCTGAGCAGTCTGCAGGATGTGGTCTGCCGGCGCCATGAGGAGATGCCAGAGGGTTCCTACACCACCAGTCTCTTCCGCGACGGCACAAACCGCATGGCACAGAAAGTGGGCGAGGAAGCCCTCGAAGCTGTCATCGAGGCCGTGAGCGGCAACAACGAGCGACTCATCTATGAGTCGGCCGATCTGCTCTATCATCTGGAGGTGCTTTTGGCCTCAAAGGGGCTCCGCATTGAGGATGTGGCCGAGGAGCTCCGGCAGCGCCATCAGCCGGGCTGGAAGAAGCATTAGGCTAAGCCCGTTGGACGCAAAGTTCTTTTATACATCATACTATCAGCTATAGAGTTATGCTTATTGACTACAACAAGGTAAACATATACCAGGGCAACAAGCTCATCCTCAAGGAAGCTTGTTTCCATGCCGACAAGGGCGAATTTATCTACCTTATAGGCAAAGTGGGCTCGGGCAAGACTTCACTGCTCAAGACTTTCTACTGTGAACTGGATCTCAGGCCCGATGAGGCCGAGAAAGCCGAGGTGCTGGAACGCAATCTGCTCACCCTGCGCCGTAAGGACATCCCGGCCCTGCGCCGTGAGATGGGCATCATCTTTCAAGACTTCCAGCTTCTCCACGACCGCAATGTGGAGAAGAACCTGCGCTTCGTGCTCAAGGCTACCGGATGGACCGACAAACAGAAGATGAAGGAGCGGATAGCCGAAGTGCTCGCTGCCGTGGGTATGGAGGGCATGGAACATAAGATGCCCCACGAACTTTCAGGTGGCGAGCAGCAGCGTGTCGCCATTGCCAGGGCCCTGCTCAATCATCCTAAGCTCATCTTCGCCGATGAGCCGACGGGAAACCTCGACCCCGAGACGGCTGCTTCGATAGTGAAGCTGCTGCACGATGCCACTCTTGAGGGCACGGGAGTCGTGATGACCACTCACAATATAGCAATGCTCAACAAGTTCCCGGGCATCGTCTACCGTTGTAAGGACGGAGCGCTTACGGATGTCACCCAGGAGTATCATAATCTTGATCTCTCGGAAGATGGAGAGGAAGCAGGCCAGGACTGATGTCCTGCCGGCTTGATGACTTGAAAGTAAACATAGAATTAGGGCTTACCATGCACAGGGGCCCTGTAAAGTATAGTGACAATGAAAGTAATGAAATTTGGAGGCACGTCGGTGGGCTCACCCGAGAGGATGAAGCACGTCTGTGACCTCATCACGGCCTCGGGCGAACCCACCATGGTGGTGCTCTCGGCCATGTCGGGTACGACGAACCAACTTGTCGAAATCACAGACTACCTCTATAAGAAGAATACCGACGGAGCCAATGAGGTTACCAATAGCTTGGAGAAGAAGTATCTCGCCCATGTCGACGAACTCTATTCCACACCAGAGTACAAGCAACGCACATGCGACTTTCTCCAGGCCGAGTTCGACTATCTGCGCAGCTTCACCAAGGATATCTTCACCAGTTTCGAAGAGAAGAGCGTGGTGGCGCAAGGCGAGATTATGAGCACCAACATGGTGCAGAACTATCTTGAGGAGAGGGGAGTGAAGAGCATCCTGCTCTCGGCGCTTGACTTTATGCGTACCGACAAGAACGGTGAGCCGGATCTGCCTTACATCAAGGAAAAGCTCCATGACATCATGGAGGAGAACAAGGGCTATCAGATATATCTTACACAGGGTTTCATCTGCCGTAACGCTTATGGAGAGGTCGACAATCTGTTGCGTGGCGGCTCCGACTACACGGCCTCACTTGTGGGCTCGGTGCTCCCCGCCGAGGAGATTCAGATATGGACGGATATCGACGGCATGCACAATAACGACCCGCGTATTGTGGAACATACGGAGGCTGTGCATCAACTCAACTTCGAGGAGGCTGCCGAGCTGGCTTACTTCGGTGCCAAAATCCTGCATCCCACCTGTGTGCAGCCTGCTAAGTTCGCAGGGGTGCCGGTACGACTGAAGAATACGCTTGACCCCGATGCAGAGGGAACAATAATCGACAACGTGATTATACGGGGGAAGATAAAGGCTGTCGCTGCTAAGGACAACATCACGGCTATCAAAATCAAGTCGAGCCGCATGTTGCTGGCTACGGGCTTCCTGCGCAAGGTGTTTGAGATATTCGAAAGCTATCAGACACCCATCGACATGATAACCACAAGTGAGGTGGGTGTATCGATGAGCATTGACAACAATACGCGCCTTAATGAGATCGTGGATGAACTCAAGAAATACGGTACCGTGGCTGTCGACACCGATATGTGCATTGTCTGTGTGGTGGGCGACCTGGCCTGGAGCAATGTGGGCTTTGAAACCAGTGTGCTTGATGCCCTTCGCGATATCCCCATCAGGATGATCTCCTATGGAGGAAGCAACTATAACATCTCATTCCTCATCCGTGAGGCCGACAAGAAGCGTGCCCTGCAGGCATTGAGCCGGCAGCTTTTCGAATAGACCATTAAAGCATGAAAGGTATTTTTCCTACAGACAAGTTCTCACAGCTCGCAACCCCCTTCTACTATTATGATGCCGACCTCCTTCGCCGGACGTTGCACGAGATCACCTCCATTCTGTCGGCCCATCCCGCCTTCGTTATGCATTATGCTATCAAGGCCAATGCAAACCCTAAGGTGCTGCGCATCATCAGCCAAGCTGGATTCGGAGCCGATTGTGTGAGCGGAGGCGAGATTAAGGCTGCGTTGGACGCCGGATTCCCGGCTCATGGTATTGTCTTCGCAGGGGTAGGCAAGGGCGATTGGGAAATCAACCTTGCACTCGACAGGGATATCTTCTGCTTTAATGTGGAGAGCCTCCCTGAACTCGAAGTCATCAACAGTCTTGCCAAAGCCAAGGGCAAGGTGGCGCGCGTCTGTCTGCGCATCAATCCCAATGTGGGGGCTCATACCCACGCCAAGATTACCACGGGACTGGCTGAAAACAAGTTCGGCATAGCCCTGTCCGACATGGAGACGGTGATAGCAGAGACGCAACGCCTGGACAATGTGAAATTCATAGGACTTCACTTCCATATCGGCTCGCAGATGCTTGATATGGGGGATTTTGAATCGCTTTGCAACCGCATCAATGACATTCAGAAGCGACTGGAGCAAATACATGTGAGGGTGGATAACATTAATGTGGGAGGAGGGCTCGGCGTGAGCTATGCCAATCCCAATGAGGAGCCAATTGCCGATTATCAGGCTTATTTCGGCACCTATGCCCATCATCTCCATCTGCGTCTCGGCCAGCACCTGCATTTCGAGCTCGGAAGGGCTATTGTTGCTCAGATGGGTTCGCTCATCGGGAGGGTGCTCTATGTGAAACAGGGCACCCACAAGCAGTTCTGCATACTGGATGCGGGCATGACCGATCTTATACGTCCGGCTCTCTATCAGGCCTACCACAAGATAGAGAACGTGAGCAGCGACGAACTCATGCAGACCTATGATGTAGTGGGACCCGTGTGCGAGTCGAGCGACGTGTTTGGCAAGGCCGTCGATTTGAATGCGTGCCATCGGGGTGACTTTGTAGCCATCCGCTCAGCCGGTGCTTACGGTGAGACCATGGCAAGTCAGTATAACTGCCGCCAGCTGCCTGTCGGCTATATCTCAGATGAATTAAGGTGATATGATTCTTGATACTTTAACGATCGTCGTTGCTGGTGTAGTGTTACTGCTCGCCGTGGTAGCCCCTTTCATGAGTCCCGTCTTCCGGCTGAGGCTTTCCGACGAGACACCCACTATGGAGACGGCTTCCTTGCCTCCGGTGAGCGTGCTGATAACGGTGCATCGCAACGCACCTGCATTGGAGCATTATCTTTCGTTGTGCTTGAGTCAGCAGTATGCACCTGGATTCGAAGTCATCGTTGTGGCTGAGAAGGGTGATACCGAGGCCGAGGACGTGCTGAAGCGGTTTGGAGCCTACAAACGGCTCTACACTACCTTCATTCCCGAAAGCTCACGCTACATGAGCAGGAAGAAACTGGCCATCACACTGGGTGTGAAAGCTGCTCACAACGAGTGGATTGTGCTTACAGAGGCCGATTGTCGTCCCACTTCCGACCAGTGGCTTGCCAGCATGGTACAGCACTTTGACGCCGGGCATAACCTGGTGATAGGTTATAGCAACTATTCGGAAGATGCCTGTCCGCGTTACCGGTTCCGTCAGCTCACGATGTCGGCTTATCTGCTCCGGCAAGCCTCTAAGGGGTGTGCCTACCGTTGCGGGACCTCTTCGCTGGCATTCCGGAAGAGCGAGTTTATGAGTGGCGAAGGCTTCAGGGGGAGTCTGGAACATATAGGAGGAGAGTACGACTTCCTTGTCAATAAGTATGCCCGTAGAGGTGCAACGGCAGTGGAACTCAGTCCGGAGGCCTTTGTTGAGGAAGACGCCCCGTCGGCCCGCTCCTGGAGGAATCTCCGGTTGTTCACCTTCCATACCAACAGATATTTAAATCGGGGATGGGGTATCCGCGTGCTTACGTTTCTCGATGCCTTGTTGCTTCATCTGAGTTTCCTCGGAGCCCTTGTGAGCGCAGTGTGGGGTGGCTTCAGTTCCCGTTGGATAGTGCTTGGCGCCGGCGTTTTGGCGCTTATCGTCTCTTATGTGGAGCGTATGCTTCTCGTCAGGCGTAAGTTGCAAGTGCTTGTGCCGAGAGTCCCGCTCTGGAAGGTGCCCTTTTATGAGCTCATGCAAATGTGGTCCACGGTAGGGTTGAGACTGCGCTATCTGTTTACCGACAAATACACTTTCACCTGTCATAAGCAATGAGAGTGCAGCTCTATATTCCCGACCCTGTGATGCAGAATCCTTTGACCGCAAAGTTCATTAGCGAGTTGAAGGAGGGGATTACAGCTATGCAGGGACTGACGCTCGTGGAGGAGGATGCCGACGTTGTTCACGTCTTCGGTGCATGGAACTATTCGGCAGCGAGGAAGGCTTTGGAATGCCGTCGCTTGCTCATACCTTATCTCTACTCCCCCTTGGGTGGCTTGACACCATGGATGATAAGGCTTCATCGACTGACCCACAAGCTGAAGGCACTGGCATGGCAGAAACAGCTCACCGCCAGGGCCGAGCAGGTGACAGTATGGGGGCCTAAAGAGGCAGCGGCGGCCGGAAAGTGGAATGAGCATGTGACTATTGTGCGTAACAGTGTCACGTCGAATAATTTCACTCCCGAGGATATGGCTAAAGAGATGGAGGCGCTCTATATCCGCATCTCAAGCTGCTTCGATGACAAGGTGACGGAGCGAATTACCCGGCAGGTGGAGACAGCCGTACCTGATGACGAGGAGAATGCCAGGCAACTGCTCCGAGGGTTGCTCTACATGCGTTACCGCTATCATCGGCGCTATATCCCTGAGAACAAGCTTGCTGAGCTCGGACGGCAGATGAGGCTTCTCGACTACGATGAGGATGCCATGGCTGAGCACCTTGACAGATTGAGGCTGACACGCTTCACCACCAGGCTGCTTCATGTTTTGGCCGACAGGGCCGGGCTGACGGAGGGTTTTATGCCTATCGTCGAGACGGCCGACAAGGAGGCTGAGCGAATAGAAGCTACGGTGAAAGACTATCAAAGCATGAATTAATCACAACGAAAACAATAAGAGTCTATGACAACCATCCATTACGACATTACCAAGGACTTGCATTATCTCCAATTGCTGGCACAGTCGTTCCCAACAATTGCTGAGGCAAGCACAGAAATTATTAACCTTCAGGCCATTCTCAACCTTCCTAAGGGCACCGAGCATTTCTTAGCCGATATTCATGGTGAATATGAGGCTTTCCGACATGTGCTTAAGAACGCCTCGGGTAACATCCGCAGAAAGGTGAACGAGCTCTTCGGCACCACGCTGAGGGAGACCGAGAAGCGCGAGCTCTGCACGCTTATCTACTATCCCGAGCAGAAGATAGAGCTGGTGAAGGCCACCGACAGCAATCTGAGCGACTGGTATCACATCACCATGCACCGGCTTGTGGCAGTCTGCCGCGATGTGTCGAGCAAATACACCCGTTCCAAGGTGCGCAAGTCACTGCCCGAGGATTTCAGCTACATCATTCAGGAGCTTCTGCATGAGCGCCCCGACGATGCCGACAAGAGTGCCTATGTGAATGTCATCATCGACACCATCATCTCTACGGGCAGAGCTGACGACTTTATCATTGCCATTTGTAATGTCATTCAGCGACTGGCCATTGACCAACTGCACATTCTCGGCGACATCTATGACCGTGGCCCCGGAGCCCATCTCATCATGGACCTCATGGAACACTATCATCACTGGGATATCCAATGGGGTAATCACGACATCCTGTGGATGGGGGCCTGTGCAGGTAACGACGCCTGCATCTGCAATGTCATCCGGCTCTCGCTCCGCTATGCCAACCTCACTACGCTGGAGGAGGGCTATGGCATCAATCTGGTGCCATTGGCAACCTTTGCCATGGAAACCTATAAGGATGATCCTTGCGCTGAATTCGTGCCGAAGATATCGAACGGTGCGCATGAGCTCGACGAGAAGACAATGCGGCTTACGGCACAGATGCACAAGGCCATTGCCGTGATACAGTTCAAGGAGGAAGCACGCATCTACGAGCGACAGCCGGAATGGAAGATGCAGAACCGGGAGCTCTTCAAGAATATTGATTACAAGAAGGGGAGGATTACCCTCGACGGGAAGACCTACGACCTGCTCAGCAGTAATTTTCCCACTATCGACCCTGAGAACCCAAACAAGCTGACCCCAGAGGAAGAAAACCTCATGCACAAGCTGCACCATTCGTTCAAAGTGAGTGAGAAGCTGCATAAGCACATTCAGCTCTTGCTCGGGCATGGATGCATGTACCTCATCTACAACAATAACCTGCTTTTCCATGCTTCGGTGCCTCTTAACGAAGATGGCTCTTTGAAGGAGGTGGAGATCTTTCCTGGACGCTCCTATAGCGGCCGCGAGCTGCTGCAGCATACGGGAATGATGATAAGGACTGCTTTCCAGAGCGATTCAGAGGAACAGCTGCGCGACTATGCCCGCGACTATTTCCTGTACCTCTGGTGCGGCCCCGACAGTCCGCTGTTCGACAAGTCGAAGATGGCCACTTTTGAGCGTTATTTCATTGCTGAAAAAGAAACGCACCATGAAGAGAAGGGTGCTTATTTCCGTCTGCGCGACAACGAGGAGGTGTGCGACCGCATCCTCGATGCTTTTGGCGTGACCGGGGACAACAGACATATCATCAACGGACATGTGCCCGTGCATGCCTCCAAGGGTGAGAACCCTATCAAGGCTAATGGCAGACTGATGGTTATCGACGGGGGCTTCTCACAGGCCTATCACAAGGAGACGGGTATTGCAGGCTATACGCTGGTCTATCACAGCCGCGGCTTCCAGCTGGTGCAGCATGAGCCCTTTACCAGCGCTGAGGATGCCATTCTCACGGGAGCCGACATCAAGAGCACCACGCAGATTGTGGAAATGAGTGCACATAGGATGCGGGTGGCCGACACGGACAAAGGCAAGGAGCTGAAGGGGCAGATTGATGACCTGGAGGAATTGCTCTATGCTTACCGGCATGGCTACATCACGGAGAGAGAACGCAAGAAAAGCTGACCGTCGTGGCTGTCGGAGCCGGAGCTGATACATTTTGACTCCGGCTTTCAGCTTGTATAGGACTCACCTCCGAAGGGTTGTAAGGGCTCAGTGGATAATATCCGTGGTTGGAGCTTCGAAGAACTCTGCGCACTTCGTGCTCGTGTGCCCCCTCGGGGTACTGTAGCTGTGGCAGGGCACACCACCCCCCGGTCTGCGCTCCTATCATCGCTTGACCTGGGCTTTCTATACTTCAGCCCCCTCGGGGCTGTCCTTGCTGCATGCTTTACATATACTCAGACTATCGGTAAAGTCATAGCACGGTTGTGTAAAGCGAATCAGTAAAGTGTTAAAAGCAATGTAAAGTGAAACAGTAAACAACAACAAGGAGTGTAAAGTGATTCTAGGTAAAG
>ONMG01000024.1 GCA_900318855.1 uncultured Prevotella sp. | reverse complement strand
TATGATGGTAGCTGTTATTGGAGAAACAACCCGCATGAGGACTGGACATTTTATTTGCCAATCAACGACAGGGGGATTCAACTTGATCATGTCGGCTAACGACCAGGCTTTTGGGGGCGTGGACACGCAGGTCTGGCAAGATCCGAGCTCTACGGCATATATTCGGGATATTGAACGTTATGATTGCTTGCAAAGAGACTCAATTTGGCGTACACGTGCTGTGGACTGGATTCTGGCACACCCTGTTCGATATACAGCACTCTATCTGAAGAAGATGCCCATTCTTTTAGCGGAGGATTCCTGGACCGACCAGCGTATCTTCCCCAGCGATCAGTTTTATTACAAATGGCGTCATGGGGAGTACACCTCGCAGGAGGTAGCGCTCAAGTTGCTTTTGAAAATGAGTAAAAGTCTACCTTATTATATAATGCTCGTATTGGCTTGCTTGGGCATGGTGACCCTGTGGCGTCGACATGACCGTTATGGCATCTGGCTGATGACGGTACTCGTGGCTGTCGTGATGATCACGTGTCTCTTCCCCGTACAGCCCCGATACCATTATCCCGTGCTATGGATATTGGTGGTGATGGCTGCTTGGGGAGCTGAGCGGTGGCCAGTGAAAAGCAGACAGCGTGATGGCAAGCATTCGAGCATAGGGGACGTAAAGATTGTGACTGACTTATGAAGGAAATGATGTTTAGATTGAAATATTTAGAGGTTGTTGACTCTAAGAAGGCTTTAGCGCGTCTGCCTGAAGGCAAGCTGCTTATCAACACCATCAACGCACATTCCTACAATGTGGCTCGGCGTGACCCTCACTTTGCTGAGGCTTTGATGAGGGGAGATGCCCTGATTCCCGACGGCATGAGCATTGTGAAGGCTTGTCGATGGATAGGGGCTAAGTCGCACCCTCAGGAGAGGATCGCAGGGTATGACCTCTTTGAATGGGAGATGGAGCGACTGAACCGTAAGGGGGGAACAGTGATGTTCATGGGCTCTACCGAACGCACGTTAGCCTTGGACGTGGAGCAGGCGGCTAAGGTGTACCCCAATCTGAAAGTGGTGACTTACTCACCCCCTTATAAACCTGTATTCAGTGATGAGGACAACCGGGCTATCATCAGTGCCATCAACAAGGCGCAGCCCGATCTTCTCTGGATTGGCATGACGGCACCGAAACAGGAGAAGTGGACGTATGAGCATTGGGATGAGCTGAATATCAACTGCCATGTGGGTACGATAGGTGCCGTGTTCGACTTCTTTGCCGGCACGGTGGAAAGGGCTCCTATATGGTGGCAGGAGCATGGCTTAGAGTGGTGCTATCGGCTGTTGAAGGAGCCCCGACGCATGTGGCGGAGGTACATCATCGGCAATACGGTGTTCCTCTGGTACATGTTGGGGGAGAAGATGAAGGGATGATGGCTGCCTTCAACATTCTTGTTGGTGATGATAGCTTGTCGAAGTTCGCTAAGAGCGCAATAGTGCTATCGACAGTGGCTTGAAGCGATTTTCTGTAGATCTTATATTTTCGAAATGTCACACTATCAATCGTCAAAACAGCAAGATTATTTAGACTTTCTGAAGTTCTGTATGGCTCCTGAGGGAGAGCCTGTGCCCGCCTGTGCTGGCCGAATTGTGTGGAAGCAGTTGCTGGAGTTCGCCATGAAGCAAGCTGTCGTTGGCATCTTTTGGCAGGGCTTCCAGAGGCTGGGGGGGCTCTCTGCGAATAAGCCTACCGGAGACGATGTCATGGCCTGGTTGGCCGTGGCCAGCAGTATTGCCAGGCAGAACCGTAAGGTGAACAGGGCTGCGGTGAAGGTAACCAGGGGCTTTCAGAAGCAGGGCTTCGATGCGTGCATACTGAAAGGACAAGGAAATGCCGGTCTCTATCCTCATGCAGAGTTGAGGACTCCGGGCGACGTCGATGTGTATGTGCATCCTCATAAGGATGGTGCTTCATGGAAGAACGATGAGGAGGATATGAGGAAGATAATCGCTTTCTGCAAGTCGTTCGACGCATCGGCCAAGGCCACCTATCATCATGTCGACATTCCATCGGTTGACGGGGTGTCGGTGGAAGTGCATTACCGGCTCACCTGGGTCAATGCGCCTGGTAATAATGCCCGGCTGCAAAGAGCGCTGTCGAAACTGATGGATGGAGAAGCGGGTGTGAGAAGTGTGAGCTTGCAGGATGGAGTAGGGGAGATATGGGTTCCCGGGTTCGAAGTGAACGTGATTTTCCTGTTAGGTCATCTGTTCAACCATCTCTTGCATGAGGGGGTGGGATTGCGACAGCTCATCGACTATTATTATCTGCTTAAATCGCATGTATGTAGTGAGGATGAGCGGGCACGGCTTAGCAGCATGATTAGTCAATGTGGATTGAAGAATGCGAGTCGGGCGGTGTCGTGGATGATGGTGTCGGTATTAGGATTGCCGGAGAAATATCTTATCACAGCTGCCGATGAGCGATATGGACGACAGATGCTCAGAGAGATGTTGGCAGGGGGAAACTTCGGGAAGTATGACGAGCGGATGCTCAGCGGTGCGTCGAGTTCCAAGCTCATGGCTAACATCCAGCGATTTGTGAGGGATGCGCGTATGATGGCCTATTATCCCAGTGAATGTCTGTGGGAACCGTGGTTCAGGTTGTGGCACTGGAAATGGCGCATCAAGCACAATAAGGGAGTATGTGTGACGAACGGATGTCTCGGTGACGTGGTGAAACAGGAATATGTGCAGAAGGGGGAATGAGCGAAAGCTTGTTCCCCCTTCGGCTCTTTTCGGGGTCAGATAATGAGTGTTGTATTGCCGCGGACGACC
>ONMG01000153.1 GCA_900318855.1 uncultured Prevotella sp. | reverse complement strand
CGTGCGGGCAGCGCACCGGATGCGCGTCGTGTTTTTACGGTGACTACTCCTGGTGCCGCATTTTTAGAGCCGTAAATTTGCTCCGATGCTTTGGAATTACTAAATTTGCAGCATGGTCGGATGGCCACAGCACTGCAGCTTCTTCCAGGAGTCGAACAGGCGGTGGGGTGCACGGCTTAAACCATAAACCAACAACAAAACAACACGTAAACTCATGAAAAAGTACAAGATGATTGGACTCGTCTGCGCCATTGCTGTCCTGCAGCCTTCCGGTGCCACTGCCCAGGAAGTGGCGGTGGTGAGTCGTCCTGACAACACCTGTAAGAGCAGCAACTACCTCAATGCGCGGGCACCGCTCAGGCAGCCCTATTTCCTCAAGCTCCCCGTGGGCTCCATTCAACCTTCCGGATGGGTGGGCCGCTACCTGCAACTGCAGCGCGACGGACTGACGGGACATTTATGTGAAATTTCCGACTGGCTCGACAAGAAGGGCAATGCCTGGCTGCAGACCGACGGGACGCACGGCTGGGAGGAGGTGCCCTACTGGCTGAAAGGCTACAGCGACCTGTCCTATATCCTCGGCGACAAGGCGATGATTAGTGAGGCCAAGACGTGGATTGACGCTACGCTGAAGAGCCAGCGCGAGGACGGCTCCTTCGGACCTGTCAACAAGTCGCACGGCAAACCGGAGCTCTGGGCGCAGATGATCATGCTCTCCACGCTGCAGACCTACTATGAGTTCACGGGCGACAAGCGCGTCATCAGTCTCATGACCCGCTACTTCAAGTGGCAACTCTCGCTGCCCGACGACCAGTTCTTAGAGGACTACTGGGAGAACAGTCGCGGGGGCGACAACCTCTACACCGTGCTCTGGCTCTACAACCGCACGGGCGAGCCTTTCCTGCTGCAATTAGCGGAGAAGATTCACCGCAACACTGCCGACTGGCATCAGAACGGCGGACTGCCCAACTGGCATAACGTGAACATCGCCGAGTGCTTCCGCGAACCCGCTACCTATTATATGCTCACTGGCGACAAGACCATGCTGCAGGCTTCTTACGACGACCAGGAACTCGTGAGGCGCACTTGCGGACAGGTGCCCGGCGGTATGTTCGGAGGCGACGAGAACTGCCGTATGGGGCGCATAGACCCCCGGCAGGGTGTGGAGACCTGCGGTATGGTAGAACAGATGGCTTCCGACGAAATCATGCTGCGGTTCACGGGCGATCCCTACTGGGCGGAGAACTGTGAGGACGTGGCCTTCAACACCTATCCGGCTGCCGTGATGCCCGACTTCAAGTCGCTGCGCTACATCACCTGTCCCAACATGGTGCAGAGCGATGCGAAAAACCATGCTCCCGGCATCGACAACTCGGGACCTTTCCTCATGATGAATCCCTTCAGCAGCCGCTGCTGTCAACACAACCACGCTCAGGGCTGGCCCTACTACTCCGAGAATCTCGTGCTGGCTACACCCGACAATGGCTTGGCAGCCGTGCTCTATGCTGCCTGCACGGCCAAGGCTAAGGTGGCCGACGGACGTGAGGTGACACTCACCGAGGAAAGTCACTATCCTTTCGACGGCACCATCAGCTTCACCATCAGCAATCTGAGAGGTAAGGCTGAGTTCCCGTTCTATCTTCGCATTCCCTCCTGGACCGAGCAGCCCACGCTCACGGTCAACGGCGAACAGGTCAGCGTAGCGGGCACTCCGGGTAAGTACTATCGCATTATGCGCACATGGAAGAAGGGCGACCACGTGGTGCTGACACTGCCTATGAAGGTGAAGACGCGCTGCTGGCAGGTGAATCAGAACAGCGTGAGCGTGGACTATGGTCCACTGACACTCTCGCTGAAAATCAAGGAGCGCTATGAGCAGAAAGACAGTCGCACTACGGCTATCGGCGATTCCCACTGGCAGAAGAACGCCGACGCATCGAAGTGGCCCTCGTACGAAATCTATGCCGACAGCCCCTGGAACTACGCCCTTTGCATAGGGCAGGATGGTTCCGTCCCCGATTTCGAGGTCATCAAACGGGCATGGCCTTCCGACGACTTCCCCTTCTCGCTCACCAACACGCCTCTTGAGTTTAAGGCCAAAGGGCGCAGAGTGGCCTCCTGGAAGATGGATAGCTACGGTCTGTGCGGACTGCTCCCGCACGAGGATGCACCAAGGGCTGAACAGGTGGACGACATCACGCTCGTGCCTATGGGAGCGGCCAGACTCCGTATCTCAGCCTTCCCGGCAGCTCAAAGATAAGCTGTCGCCCACACCTGCTCGCGAAGAAGGATTTATGCATGCGCTCACGTTGACTTCTTCTTAGATACCCCGCACTGCGGGCTCTGGCGAGTGCCCTTATTAAGACGCTTTCCTAATCCCGGACTCTTTTTCTGTCTTCGTCAATGCGTCACCCTAAATGTTTGTAACTGATGGAATGCGTGAAGATGAAGGAAATTAGAAGTCATGGAAAGGCTTTCGCTCCTAATGGAGCCTTGAGGATAAAGCTATGGAATTGCCTTACGAGCAAGCTCGACGGCTAATCCCATAGCTTCATCCTCACCCTTTACGGGGTCAAAGCCTTTCCATGGCGAAAATCGCTGTCGCGAAAATTGCGCCAACAGCGCATAAAATAAGGTAGCAATGGACTTGCACGCTATGTTAACGTTGCTACGGAGTGTCATCATGACTTTACCTAGAATCACTTTACACTCCTTGTTGTGACTGCCACAGCTACAGTGCCCCGAGGGGGCACGCGAGCACGAAGTGCGCAGAAGACCTTCTAAGCTCCAACCACGGATATTTTCCACTGAGCCGATTTGTACCTTTTTTATAGCTTGTGGAGGTCGGTTGTAGGCAATGATATCTTATCTGTTTTGGAAAGATATTTGATTATAGAACACTTGTAATAGGGTTGATAAATAACCAAAATGTGTTCAGACGGACAACAAAAAAGAGAGTTGCGAAACCGTAACTCTCTCACTCTTAACGCGCTCCAGGATGGGCTTG
>ONMG01000269.1 GCA_900318855.1 uncultured Prevotella sp. | reverse complement strand
TCACACCCACTCGAATCAACTGGGGCAGCTTGGCCACATAGCGGCCGTTGCCGGCCGGGTCGAGCTTCAGCCAGGAGCGGATGGGAAGCTGCGAGTAGGGATTATAGAGATATACGCAGCCGTCGTCGCCCTCCACAAAGCGGGAAACGCTCCACACGTCGATGCCTTTGACCACGCCATTCCAGGTGGTGTAATAGTAGTAGCTGCTGCGCGCCTGATTGTCGTGGAGCTTACCGGCTGGCTGCTCTCGGATGATGGTTGTGGGAAGGTTGTCTTGCGCCTGGACGGACATCGCCGACAGTGCAAGTGAAAGTAAAAGCAGTGAAAGTTTCATTTCTGTTGTCATTTAATGATTTTCTCGTTACGTACACTTCCATCCGACAGTTTACGCTGACGCACTACTACGCCGTGACGGAAGGGGACGGCGGCACGTCCGGAAAGATCGAAATAGCGTGTGGACACCACAGCGGCGTCTTTTGTGGTGGCGTTCTGCAGACCGGTAGTTGTGCGGCCTGTGCTCCACACGATGTCCGACCGCAGTTCGCCCGTAGCATCCTTATAGATGCTCTGCAGGCCGATGCTGTCGAGTCTGTCGTAGAAGTAGAACTTATGCGTGTCGTCCTGCATGAAGAAGTCCAGGTTGTCGGACAGTCCGTAGGCGATGTCGGTGCGTTCGGTGTCGAAGTTAGTATATCTTTTGGGTGAGAATACATAGCTTGTCCCTGGGGCTGTGTACACCCGATAGTAGAGATTGCCCTTGAAGAGATCCACCCCGTTGACATCCTGCGATGGAAGTTCGAACTCCACGGAGCCGGCATTATAGTCGGCTTCACCCCACTTTTTGAATTCCGATATGACCGGATTCGACGGCTTGCCCACCTGAGCCTCTGACAGAGTGAGCACAGGAGCTCGGTAGGCAGCCGCGTAATAGAGTCGGGTGTCGCCCACATTGATGAGCAAAGTCTGCGGGTCGGTGGCAGTGAGGGTTCCGGCCTTACGGTCATAGCTGAAGCTGAGCTCAGGTGCCAGTTCGTAACCGTCGTCAGCGTTCTCTGAGAAGCGGCCTGGACAGAAGAACATATGATAGCCTCCCTGCTCATTCACTCCGAGATACTGTGAGGTGAACGTCACCTTGTCGCCCGTGACGGTACCCTTTATCCACTGCACGGAATCTGACACGAAGGGATTGGCAAGATAGGCATCGTTGCCCACGAAGGCCAATTCCGTCGTTTCTGTCATCTCGCCGAAGATGCTGATGTAGCTCATACGGCAGAGTTGCTTTGTGGCTCCGCTGGGCAATGTGGTGGCAGTGGCATCCAAGGGGCGCACCGAGAGGGCGGCCACACAGTATTCCACCCAGTTTCCGGCAGCCGAGACCAGTCCGAGAATGCTCTTCGGCTGACCGTCGGCATTGTCGCCTTCGCCCAACATCGTGAGCTGTCCGTTGCTCTTCACGAATCTCACGTCGGTACGGAAGCTGCCATCCTGCTGCTTGTCATAGGCGTAGGTCTGTCCCTGCTCGGTCTGCTTGAGCGTGAGTCGCGAGGCATAGTAGATGTTACCATCCTCGTCGGTATAGATGGCCTGAGGCAGGCGGGCTACGAGGGTGTCACCATGGAGGGCGTCAAGTTTGAGATAAGTGCCCGTGGGGATGTAAGTGAAGGGGTTCTTTAGATACACACTTCCCCCCTCACTCACCACGTAGTCGGCCACATAGTAGTCCACGCTGTCGATGTTGGCACCCTCGGTACCGGTACTGTAAAAACTCTTGGACTGACGCACGTTGTTCTTCAGCAGCTTCCCCGCAGGACGGGCCTTTATCGGAGTGGTAGAAACCAGTGCGGGCACGTCGTCCCCGGCCATAGCGGCCAGGGGCAACAACAGAGCTAAAGCCACGAGGGCCTTGCGAATAGAGATATTCATGTTATAGAGAATAGTTGATAAGTAGCACACAGTTATTTCAGAATGACCTTCGACTGTCTGGCGGTACCGTCGGCAAAGCGCTCCGACTTCACGTAGACGCCGCTTGTGGGCTTCGACACCCGTCGGCCGGAGAGGTCGTAATATGTGGTCACAGCCTCGCCCTTCGGTGCCACGGCATCGCGTATACCGGTTGCAGGGGTCACGGGGACTTCCTTACCGTCGCTGTAGATGATGGACGAGCGGTGCTCCTTGCCTGCGGCCCGGTAGATGGCCTG
>ONMG01000127.1 GCA_900318855.1 uncultured Prevotella sp. | reverse complement strand
ATGCCAGTCTATAAGCTTCCACAGTATCAACAACACTGCCGTTGGCTACACCCCCTTCGATGAAATCATAACCGTCCTATGGCTGTTTGCCTTGTCGGCTTTGACATATGAAGTCAAGCCATTCTAAATCATTGTTTTCAAACCTCAAAGTCTTAAAAGTGGATGATGCAAGACCTAATTTATCAATTGATAAACGTTGATATAGGCAGCAGGTTTGTCCTTTCCTCTACTTTGTAAGGCCTTTTCTTTGCTGCCGCATCTTTCGCAATAACAGCATATCGCACTTGCTGATCTTCTAAACTTTCAGTCATAGGAACTACCCTTGAATTAAGATGAGCAGTTGAATCAACTTGGTGCTGGACTTCTTCCTGCTGCTTCGGTATTTATTGCTTACACCTTCTCCTCCCCTCATCGGTGTGATGAGGGTGCTGCCGCCATGAGGCGGAGCCGAGGAGATGTGACCGCTTAGGGCCGCTTAAGGGCCGCAGAGACATCTGCCCGAGCTGGGTGCAGTGGCGCACCCGCTATGATAGTGCGGAGCCGACTACTTCACCAGATTAGCAATGGTGGCTATCATCGTAGCAATGCTGGCGATGCCCGAGCCGAGCGTCATGGTCTCAGCGATGCTCATGCGGTGGCCGATCTTGCTGGGCACCACAATCTCGCATCCAGGCTGTACCTTGGCTCCTTCGGAGACCTTGGCCATCCTTCCGTTCATATAGACAATGTAGACACCGCTCTTACGTGCGTTCTGTGCAAAGCCTCCGGCCGTGTTGACGTAGTATTTCGCACGTTTACCTCGTTCGTAAGCCACAGTGTTGGGTCCCATCACGGCCCCGCTAATCTTCACCGTAGCCGTGTAGGCAGGCAGCGTCAGCCGGTCGCCGTCGCGCAGGATGATGTTGGCGTCACTGTTTGGGTCCTTCAGTGCCTTGTCGAGCTCGATGCCCACCGTGATGGTGTTGGGCACTTGGTATTTCTGCAGTTGCTCCTGCAGGGCAGCTGTCATCTGCTGGATGTTGCTGTTACTGGAGCTTGCGGCCAGTTCGATGAGTTGCTGCTGGAGCTGCTCTTGCTGCATCTTGAAAGCGGCCTCCATACGGGCACGCTCCGATTCCGTGGGTACGCGCTCAAGTTTTGCACCCTCGATGTAGGCCAAATCCGTAGCTCCGCCGGCTGCTTTCAAGAGGTCGGTCAGTCGCATGGAGCGCCGGTTCATGGTGTAGCTGCCGGGGAATATCACCTGTCCCTCGATGCTCACATTCTGCTGCACGGAGTAGGCGGGACTCTTGCGCACATACACCTCATCGAAGGGCATGAGCACGAAGCCGGGCTGACCGTCGATGACGAATCCGTCTTTCAGTGCGAAGGTATAGGTGTTGGCGATGACGCTGTCGGTAGAGAGCGCCTTGGGGTTGCTTGTGCGGCGTGCTACATCGACTTTCACCGTTGAGGCCGTCTCCTTGAGTCCGCCGGCCTGGAGGATGAAGTCTTCAATAGTCTCGTTGCCGGCGTATTTATAGATGCCCGGATATTGTACTTCGCCATGGATGGTGATGGTTTTCTGGTCCATCATGTCGCTATTGGTGGGTATGAAGAGCACGTCGTTCTCCTTGAGCGGGATGTCAGCGGCTTTGCCACTCATGATACCTTCCACGTCGACCGGTATCACCTCCAGCGTGCGGTCGGCTTTCATGCGGTGCATCACGGCATGAGCGGTGAATGCATCTTCCTTTACGCCATCTGCATGCTGCAGAAGCGAGCGCACACTGTTGATGTCGCCGCCCAACTGGTACATGCCTGGGCGGAATACGGCTCCCTTGAGTTCCACGGTGTTGGCGTAGCGGTTCATGATGGAGTCCACCATCACGCTGTCGCCGTCCTCCACGTGGAAGTTGCTCATGTCGAACTCTCCGATGTTGAACACGGCACGCTCGCGGCCAGTCTTGCGCAGCACGCGCACCGACTTGCGATAGGCGTCGCCCGTGAATCCGCCGGCGTATTTCAGCAGGGTGCCGATGCTTTCATTCTTCTTCATCTCGTAGAACATCGGGCGTTTTACCTTTCCACTGATGTTCACCAGACAGTCGTAGGGACCCACGATGATGACGTCGCCGTCGGTGAGCCGCACATTGCCGGTCATCTTGCCATTAAGGATATAGTCATAGATGTCGCAGACACTCACTAAGCGGTTGTGCCTGTAAATCTTTATGTTGCGCAGTGTTCCCAGGTCGTTGGTGCCTCCAGCCATGTAGAGGGCGTGGAACACCGAGGCGAAGGCTGAGAGCGTGTAAGTGCCAGGATTCTTCACCTCGCCCATCACGTTGATGGTGATGGTGCGGGTCTGCCCGAGCGAAATCTTGATGCGGCTGCTCTGGTAGCGTGCGCCGAGCTGACTGCGTATGCGCGCGTTGGCTTGGGCGATGGTGAGGCCTCCCACATTGATGGGGCCGAAGTCCTCGATGACGATGTCGCCGTCGGGGCTCACGGTAGCTGTGACCGACTTCTGCGAGGCACCGTAGATATCGATGTTCACAGCGTCACCCGGCCCGAGCCGGTAGTTCTGAGGCGTGGCGATATTCATGTCGGGTTCGAAGGTGAGGTTCTTGTTATTGAAGATGTTGCGGCCGAAAACCTGGTTCTTGGCCTTGCGCTGCTGCTTCAGTATCTCGTTCAGCCATTGGATGGAGTCTTTGGGCACGATGCCGTCCATCTCCTGGCTCATGGCCATGAATTCAGGATCGTTCTCGTCGTAGCTCTCCTGCCAGCGTGACTCGCGCTGGATGCGGTAGTCCGAGTAGTCGGAAGCCTTGGCTTCAGCTGAGTTCTCGCTTGTGGTAGTAGTGCCCTTGCCCTTACCGTTGGCACTCCTCATCCTACTGTCGGCCTTGCCTGTTGCAGCGTCGCTCATATTACCCAGTCCGCTCTGTTTGCGCTGGCGTTCCAGTTTGGTGCGCACCCGGCGAATCTGCTCGATGTTCACTCCGCTCTGCATCAGGTGGGTTACAATCTGCCCTTGGGAGGTGCCGCGGGAATATTCCTTCACGATGTACGACATCACCTGATCATCCGTCATGCTTGACTGTGCCGATGCCCATACAGGGGTTAGTACAGCCATCATCAGGCATAAAATCCATTTCTTCATAATTACAGATACTGAATGATTCTTTTTGTTTAATCAGCTCCTCTGCCGACACCATCGGGTGGTGAAAGTGTGAGTGGAGAGCCTCGTCCAATGTAGTAGGATAACTTAAAAAATCCTTATTTATTGCTATCGCCAGGCTTCACTTTTCAGCCAGGCCCTAATAACCTGCAAAGTTACACTATTTTATCCTAATAATTTCTTTCCGGGGTCACTATTTTTCCTTGGTGCCAGAGCTTAAAGCAGAACGAGCCATGTGCATGGAGGGCTATAAAAGGAAATGACCTCTGCACTTCACTGCTTCACGCAGGGAGGAGCGGAGGTCATTCCACGTCTAAAATAGTTTTCTAACTCTTCGGGCCACCTCTGTCGCCCTTTTGACCTTGTTGGTTGGTGCTAATTAACTCTATACTATTAACTAATCTCAATAACATGAATAACCAGTGTCTCACTGATTTCGATTGCAAAATTATTAAATCAAAGTGATACATCCAAGGGGTTGTAGTCCATTAGTAGATAAATAACTGACCTTAAAAATATTAATCGCTTGATATATAACTATTTAACTTCTTATCCATATACTGTTATTAGTAGATGTTTAAGACCATAATGGGATAGGTCTGGCTCCTATTGAGGCTTAAATCGGCTGTCCATTGGCCGCCCTTAGAGACTCAATAGGGGACGAATCTTTGCGTTCCCGGGGGGATTGAACTTGGCGTTGCGAAAAGAGTTTGCCACGGACACTTCTGGGCTATGTGGAGAGATTTTACCACGGACGATACGGACGCTTTACGGACCTTTCTTGGGCTGTGGGTAGAGATATTGCTACGCACGACCAAGGACACTCTTCACGGACATTTGCCACAGAACCGAAAATACCTGCCTATATTCTTTGCGGTTAGGAAAGGATTCTGTAACTTTGCCTTGATTAAACATCTGACTGAATCTACTATGGACAAAACCAATAGTCATCGCTTCCGTGATGTAGCTGTGGTAATCACAGCTCTCGTCCTGGTACTGTTGATTATGCTTTCCGACCTTACAGTGCTCTTGGGCTTCCTGCTTATTCCTTGTGCTTACATCTATCTGAAGATGCAGCCCGAGCAGAAGTCCGGCAAAGCGATAGCCGTACCGTCGTTTGGCACGGTGGAAGCCATGGTAGCCTTCTATGGGCAGCCCGATGGTGCCATCTTGGCAGATGCTACACGTGCCAATGAGCCTTGCGGTGTCATCTTCTGCTACTTCGGTCCCCGTCTGGTGGTGGCCGACGGCATTGCCATCCTGGAGCGTGATATTGAGGAGATAACGCTTGAGAATACGGCCACGCCCTATACCAATGGCCAATTCCAAGTGGTCATCGCCACCCGGCTCGCCGACAGGCCCACTGTGAAGGTGAATTGTGGCCGTGATGCTTCTTTCGCAGCAGATGTCGTGGGCGAGCTCTATATGGCCGTGCGCCATATGAGGCAAAGGAAAGATAAGAGTAACTCATAATCATTAATCATATCCAATATGAAGGTACACGAATATCAAGCAAAAGCCTTTTTCGCGAGCTACGGCTTGCCCGTCGACCACAGCATTCTCTGCCACAGTGTCGACGAGGCTGCCGAGGCTTTCCGTCAGCTCGGAGCCGATAAGGCAGTGGTGAAGGCGCAGGTGCACACCGGCGGCCGGGGTAAGGCCGGCGGAGTGAAGGTGGCCAAGGGCGAAGAGCAGCTCCGGGAGTATGCCTCGCAAATCCTTGGCATGGACATCAAGGGCTTCAAGGTCGACCGTGTGCTCGTGGGCGAGGCCGTCGACATCGCCTCGGAGTACTATGTGAGCATCCTTATCGACCGTCAAAGCAAATTGCCGATTCTCATGCTCAGCCGTGAGGGGGGTATGGACATCGAGCAGGTGGCCCGCGAGACACCGGAGAAGATTGTCAAGATAGCCATCGACCCACTTGTGGGCATGACCGACTATCTGGCGCGGGAAGCAGCGTTCAAGCTCTTCGACGACTATGCCCTCGTGAAGCAGGCCACGCCTCTGCTGAAGAATCTCTACCGGCTCTTCGTGGAGAAGGACGCCTCGCTGGCCGAAATCAATCCGCTCGTGGTGACCAGCGATGGAAAGCTGAGAGCCATCGATGCCAAGATGACCTTCGACAATAATGCCCTCTTCCGTCATCCCGACGTGTTTGCCTGCTTCGAGCCTACGCCCGAGGAGAAGAAAGAGGAGGAAGCTAAGGAGAAAGGCTTCAGCTACGTCAATCTCGGGGGCAGCATCGGCTGTATGGTGAACGGTGCCGGACTTGCTATGGCCACAATGGACATGATAAAGCTCTATGGAGGCAATCCGGCCAACTTCCTTGACATTGGCGGCAGCTCCAACCCGCAGAAGATTGTGGAAGCCATGAAGCTGCTGCTCTCCGACAGCCATGTGAAGGTGGTGCTCATCAATATCTTCGGTGGCATCACGCGCTGCGACGATGTGGCCAAGGGACTCATCGAAGCCATTGGAGAGCTTCATGTGGATGTGCCGATGGTGATACGTCTCACCGGCACCAATGAGGAGGAAGGCCGCCGCATCCTTGAGGGAACCCGCTTCACCGTGGGCACCACCATGGCCGATGCGGGCCATAAGGCGGTGGAGTTGGCCCGGCAGTTGGGTGTGTAGGGCTACGACAGCGCTATATATATAAATAGGTATATAAATAAGGAATACAATGAGTATATTAGTCAATAAGGATACCCGCCTCATCGTGCAGGGTATCACCGGGCGCGACGGTAGTTTTCACGCAGCCCGAATGAAGGCTTACGGCACCAATGTCGTGGGCGGAACCTCTCCAGGCAAAGGCGGTCAGGAGGTGGCCGGCATACCCGTGTTCAACACCGTCAGGGAGGCTGTCGAGGCCACGGGGGCCAATACTTCGGTTATCTTTGTTCCGGCTCCCTTTGCCAAGGATGCCATGATGGAGGCTGCCGACGCCGGCATCCGGCTCATCGTCTGCATCACCGAAGGCATTCCAGTGATGGATGCCGTGGTGGCTCACCGTTTCATCCGCTTGAAGGGTGCCCAGCTCATCGGACCCAACTGTCCGGGTCTCATCTCACCCGACGAGAGCATGGTGGGCATCATGCCGGGCAACATCTTCAAGAAAGGGCATACGGGTGTCATCAGCCGTAGTGGCACGCTCACCTACGAGGTGGTCGACAATCTTACCAAGGCCGGGCTCGGACAGTCGACGGCCGTGGGAGTGGGTGGTGACCCCGTGGTGGGACTCTATTTCGAAGACCTGCTTCAGCGTTTCCAGGACGACCCCGACACCGACAGCATCGTGCTCATCGGAGAGATAGGTGGCGATGCCGAGGAACGGGCTGCCCGCTATATCAAGGAGCATGTCACCAAGCCTGTAGCAGTGTTCATTGACGGGCGGACAGCGCCTCCCGGCAAGCAGATGGGGCATGCCGGTGCCATCATCTCCAGCGGGTCGGGCACGGCCGAGGAGAAGATTCAGGCCTTCAAGGCGGTAGGAGTGCCCGTGGCCATGGAGACCAGTGAGGTGCCCGAGTTGCTGAAGAGGCAGATGAAGTGATTACTGACCGCGGGGCCGGTGCTTCCGTTTGGGCACCGATAACCCGTTGGTGGATATATGCGAATGCCGCCGCGCTCTGTTCTGTAAGTGCAGAGTGCGGCGGCATTCGTGCGTTGTAGAGCGTGGTGGCTTACTGCTTTTCCTGTCTTCGTTATTGGGACACCCAAATCAGATATATTATGGGTCACAGGATATTCCTTGTGGGTTAGTTAATCGCAATCCAAGCACAGTACACACACGGAACATGAAGCAAGAACGATTATTGCTGTCAAGTCTGACATGAGGTTCGTTTGCTTAGGTCCACT
>ONMG01000010.1 GCA_900318855.1 uncultured Prevotella sp. | reverse complement strand
GTAAAAACATAATGCAAAGATAGCGTGGGACACCCAAATTCGCAAATTGTCAGAGGCTTATTTGCTGATTTCTAAGCAATTAACTTTTTGCCCCAAAAAAGTGACGAAAACAGGAGAACTTTACCAAAACAATTTCAATGAACATAAAGAGTCTCCCTCATACTGTTTGCGGGGAGGCTCTTTTGCGCTGTGCCAGAGCATAACACCGGCTCGATTGTCTCAAATATCTTAGCTGACTTTGCTTGGATAAAAAAACCGGGGATAAAGGTCTGACGAGGGTGGGCATAGAGACGCAGTGCTCCTCGCAGCACTTTGTGGGTGATGAGGTGTCTTACCCTGAACAGTGCTCCCTTGCAGTCGATTTGCGTGTAGTACAAACAGAAAGCAGCCTCAGTCAGTTGAGTCTGGCTGAGGCTGCTTAAAGATGAAGCAAGTCTATAATGATGCTCAGTTGTTCACGCTACCTCCGACGATGTCGAGCAACTCGCTTGTGATAGCTGCCTGACGGCTCTTGTTGTATTCAAGATTGAGGTCATGCAGCAAGTCATCGGCGTTATCGGTAGCAGCTTGCATGGCAACCATGCGGGCCGCGTGCTCCGAAGCGTTGCTGTCAAGCAAAGCCGTGTAAATCATCAGGTCAAGCAACTTGGGCACCAGTTTCGTGATAACGGTAGGGAGGTCGGGCTCCACGATGAAGTCGTCGTTCAGTGGCTTCACCTCTTTCACTTGTCCTCCTTCGGCCTCACGCTTCTTACGAAGATATTCCTGGGCCTTGGCAGTAACCATGTTCTGACTGAGGTCACGATCGTTGAAAGCTCCAATGCTCTCAGTGGAAAGGTCGAAGGGCAGAAACTGCCTGCGAACAAGGATTTGCGTCCCCGCGCTCTTGAAATGATGATAGATGAGTTCCACCTTGTCGATCTCGCCTTTGCGGTAGAGCTCACTGAGCGTCCTTGCGATGTCCCTGCACTGAGCGGCGTTGGGCTTCTCCGCAAGTTCCATGAATGAACCGGCCTTAGTGTAACCGTCGCGGTCGACGCGTTCCTCCACCTTGCGTCCGATGGGGTAGAGGGTCACCTCCACATTCTGATTGCGGTATTCCTTGACGACCTGCTCCATGAGTCGGAGTACATTGGCATTATAGCCGCCGCACAGCGAGCTGTTGGATGAATAGACGACCAGGGCGACCCGCTTGACGCTTTTGTGGGGTTCGGCGTACAGACTCTGCGCGTCGGGAGTGGAAACGAGAAACGACTTGAGGATGTGCTCCAGCAAGGTTTCATAAGGCAGCATATTCTGAATGGCAACCTGAGCATGATGAAGCTTCGACGAAGCCACCATCTTCATGGCACTCGTAATCTTGCGAGTGCTGTTCACACTGGCTATGCGAGTCTTTATTTCTTTCAGAGATGCCATAACGTATTATGCTTTAAACTGTCCTGTGACCCCTGCCATTACTTCCTCAATGGTCTTCGTAGCATTGTTGTCGATCTTGCCGGCTGCCAGCGTGTCAATGACATCCTTATGCTGGGAGCGCATCTGCTCGAGGAACTGATCCTGGCATGAGCGGACTTTCTCTACGGGCACGTCGTGCATCAATCCGTGGATACCGCAGTAGAGGATAGCCACTTGCTCGCCCACCGGCATGGGTGAATACTGCGGCTGAATGAGAAGCTGGTTGGTCTTACGTCCGCGGTCGATGGCCATGGCAGTCACAGGGTCCATGTCGCTTGAGAACTTTGAGAAAGCCTCAAGCTCGCGGTACTGAGCCATATCAATCTTCAGTGTTCCGGCTACTTTTTTCATGCTCTTGATCTGCGCGCTGCCACCAACACGTGACACAGAGATACCCACGTCAATGGCGGGGCGGAATCCTTGGTTGAAGAGGTCGCTCACTAGGTAAATCTGACCATCGGTGATGGAGATGACGTTGGTGGGAATGTAGGCAGACACGTCGCCTGCCTGAGTCTCAATGATGGGGAGAGCGGTGAGTGAGCCGCCACCCTTGACATGGCCCTTCATGCAAGCGGGAAGATCGTTCATCTGCTCGGCTACTTCCTGCTGATCGTTAATCCTTGCGGCGCGCTCCAGCAGACGGCTGTGCAGATAGAACACATCACCAGGATAAGCCTCGCGGCCGGAGGGACGGCGAAGAATCAGCGACACCTCACGGTAGGCTACAGCCTGCTTTGAAAGGTCGTCGTAGACCACCAGGGCGCTCTCTCCACGGTCACGGAAGTATTCGCCGATGGCAGCGCCGGCAAAGGGTGCGTAATACTGCAGTGCGGCGGGATCGGCAGCAGTAGCCGACACAATGATGGTGTAGGGCATGGCACCGTGGTCCTGAAGCGTCTGTACCAATGAGGCTACGGTTGAAGCCTTTTGTCCGATAGCTACATAGATGCAATAGACCGGTTTGCCGGCTTCGTAGTTGCTGCGCTGATTGATGATGGTATCCACGGCGATAGCGGTCTTACCCGTCTGACGGTCGCCAATGATGAGCTCACGCTGACCACGTCCGATGGGAATCATGGAATCGACCGACTTGAGTCCGGTCTGTAGCGGTTCCTTCACGGGTTGACGGTAAATCACTCCGGGAGCCTTACGGTCGAGGGGCATCTCGAAAGAATCGGTGAGGTCGATAGGTCCTTTGCCGTCGATAGGCTGTCCCAGCGGATCGACTACGCGGCCCAGGAAGTTATCATTGACCCTTATGCTGGCGATGTGGTGCGTACGCTTTACCTTCTCGCCTTCTTTAATTCCCGATGTCGGTCCCAGGAGCACGCATCCTACATTGTCTTCCTCGAGGTTCATCACGATGGCGCGGGTGCCATTCTCGAACTCGAGCAGTTCGGATGCCTCAACGTTGCGTAGACCGTAGATACGGGCCACACCATCGGCAACGGTGAGCACCGTACCCACCTCGTCGAATTGCTCGGCATCATGAATGCCCTGAAGCTCTTTCTCAAGCACTTCTGAGACCTCGCTCGGTTTTATTTTGTCTGACATAATGAATCTACTTTATTAGTTCTTTTAAAATCTTCTGGAGCTTCGTCTTTACACTGGCATCCATCCGATAAGTATCATATTCCAGCACAAACCCTCCGATGAGTGACGGGTCGGTCTGCGTGTTGAATTCCACCGTGCCATGCGTCTTTCCTTTCACGAGTCCCTTGATACGGTCCTCGGTTTGAGGTGAGACGGGAACGGCTGTGACAAGTTTGCCTCTTGTGATATGCTTCAGCTCCCTGTAAAGAGAAATGTAGGAGGAGGCCATGAATTGCAGCACCCCCTCGCGGTCTTCTTTAAGGACGAGCGAGATGAACTTCCTCGTGAGGTCGGTGACATCTCCCCCGCAAGCCGTCTCAAGCAAATGCTGCTTAATAGACTTCTGAAGCATGGGGTTGTTGATGGCGGAGCGCAGCTGCGGCACTTGCAGAAAGCTCTCGCTGAGAGTCTGCATTTCGCCGCACACCTGGTCTTCCACCCCCTGCTTCGTGGCGCTGCCAAGAAGAGCGCGGGCATAACGAACAGAAATTACACCTATATCCATAGCCAATGACTATTCTTTCTTGTCGCCCAAATCCACTTCACTAAGCAACTTGTCAATCAATTCCATCTGTGCTCCGTCAGTGGAAAGCTTCTGTTTGAGAATCTTCCCGGCAATGTTGACGCTGAGCTCTGCCACCTGCGACTTAATGTCGCGGATGGCATTCTGCTTCTCGGCCTCAATCTCAGCCTTGGCCTCGGCGAGCATCCTGTCGCCTTCGTCCCTGGCTTTGCTGCGGGCACTGTCTACAATCTGGTCACGCGTCTGAGCAGCCTCTTTGAGAATGAGCGCTTGCTTTTCGCGTGCCTCTTGCAGGATGGATTCACCTTCCTTCTGTATGTTGGCCAGTTTCTCGTTGGCTTCGTGTGCCTTCCGGAGGCTTTCATCAATGTAAGCCTTCCTGTTGTTCACCATCTTGATGATAACGGGGAATCCGTATTTCCACAAGATGAGGAGAACGATGAAGAACACCACGGCCATCCAGAAGAACAGGCCGAAATCAGGTGTTATTAACGACATATCTTATAGTTTACACAAACAGGGCGAGCAGTGCGATGATGGCTGCGAAGAAGGCAACACCCTCAACAAGAGCAGCTGCAATGATCATTGACGAACGGAGATCACCAATCTTCTCCGGCTGACGTGCCATAGCATCCATTGCCTGACCACCAATACGGCCAATACCAATACCTGCACCAATAGCTGCGATACCTCCGCCAATGGCGGCTCCTAATTTTGCAACAGCGTCTGCTGCTAAGAATAATGATAACATAATCTTTAAGTTTTAATTGTTTGTTGATTTAATTGTATTTCATTTTTCACTGTGCTCTGGCTTTACATGTGCGAGCGAGATGAACACTGCGCTCAGCATGGTGAAGACGAGAGCCTGGATGTAGCTTACCAATACCTCAAGCAGCATCATGAAGATGCTCATACCCACACTCACTACCGTCATCGTCGTTCCCAGTATGGCATTGATTCCGAACATGACGAAGATGATGCATGCGAAGCTCAAAGCAATGGCGTGACCGGCCATCATGTTGGCAAAGAGTCGAACCATGAGTGCGAAGGGCTTAGTGAGCGTACTGAAGAACTCTATCACCGGCATCAGGGGTACCGGCACTTTCAGCCATGTCGGAACGTCACCCCAGAAGATGTCTTTCCAATAGGCTTTCGTACCTGTCAAATTCGTGATAAGATAGGTGCAAAGAGCCAGGAAGAAAGTACACGAGATGTTGCCCGTGAGGTTGCCACCGCCCGGTGGAAACGGTACAATGCCCATGATGTTGGCCGTAAAGATGAAGAAGAAGCAAGTAAGCAGATAGGGCGCGTATTTGTCGGCCTCGTCCTTCAGTGTCGGCTTCACGACATCGTCATAGATAGTCATGACAAACATGTGCACCAGTCCTGTGAAGCCTTTTGGAGCAGGGTCGTCGACCTTGTGCTTCTTGCACCATCTTGCCGGTATGAGGATACAGAGCAAGAGGATGATGGCATCGATGAAAAGCACCATTACCGTCTTTGTAATGGAGATGTCGAAGGGACGCACTTCCTGTCCATTGACCAGCTCACAAATCTTATTCTCGTGCTTGGCATTGTTGGCAATGTAGAGTCCGTAGGGTCCGGGGCGATTTCCGTTGGCATCTTTCTCCTCTGCGAACTGGCTGCTGGAGAACACATGCCATCCCGTGGAGCTTTTCACGATGACGGGAAAATGCATGACTATAGGCTTGCCGCCTATGTCGGTCACGTGCCACTCGTAGGAGTCCTTGATGTGCCCCATCAAAATACCCTCCAGGTCGACACCTTTCTTCTCAGTCTCTGCACCATACGTGGGTGTGAAGCTCAGGAGGAGCGCCAGCAAGAGGAATATTTGCTTTATTAATTTCATTTCTTAATGTCTTTAGTTCTTTCCAACCGTGCGAAGAATTTGCAGTCCACAATAAGTACCAGCAGGTAGAATATGCCGAACACAACAGCAAACTGAATGATGGCGGACCGGTCGTGCACCAGCAGGCAGTAGATGATGATGACCATCGCTCCTGCAAGCATTCTCACAACCGATGCGGCCAGATAGAATTTTGTCAGCCCCGCCGGTGTCTTCAGTGCCACCTTTCGCCACAGTCGCGCGTAGGTAAAACAGGAGATAACTGTAAAGGCCACGCTCACGACCAGTGCTACGACCAAGCTGGTGTCGCTGCAGACCGACATGCCGAGCAGTATTCCAAGCATAGCGAAGCCGATAACCCAAAGGATAAGCCGGAGATAGCCGTGATAAGCGGCGTCCTGCCAGTTCTTGTAGCTCTTGGTTCTTAAAATGTTCATATCTGTCCGTCTTCTAATCTGCAAAACCTATTTCAGAGGAAGGGTGGATGTTGCTCTTTTGTAGGTGCCTTTCAGCATTCCACGCAGAGATTCACCTCATTCTTCTTGACTTCGACAAATCCTCCCCCGATTGAAAGTTGCTTTTTACCGTCCTTAGTGGCATATTCCACTTTTCCCTGTTCCAATGTCGAGATGATGGGAGCGTGGTTGTTCAGTATTTCGAAACTGCCGAGAGTACCTGGCACCAGCACGCTCTCCACCTCGCCATGGAAGATGACTTTTTCCGGACTTATTATTCTTAGATTGAGCATAAGCAATCGTATTGACTGATAGTACTATGGCTCAACCCTTGGCTTGCTCGATGAGCTTCTTGCCCTTGGCAATGGCATCATCAATGGTTCCCACATTGAGGAAGGCTTGCTCGGGAAGGTCGTCGACTTCGCCATCAAGAATGGCATTGAAGCTCTTGATGGTCTCCTCGATGGGCACCATGACACCGGGAAGTCCGGTGAACTGCTCGGCCACGGCAAACGGCTGCGAGAGGAAACGCTGTGCTCTACGGGCGCGGGCTACAGTCAGCTTGTCGTCGTCGGAGAGCTCGTCCATACCCAGGATGGCAATGATGTCCTGAAGCTCGTTGTAGTGCTGGAGCAGCTGTTTCACGCGTTGTGCGCATTCATAGTGTTCCTTGCCTACAATCAGCGGGTCAAGGATACGGCTCGTGCTGGCCAAAGGATCAACGGCGGGATAGATTCCGAGCTCGGTAATCTTTCGGTTGAGCACCGTGGTAGCATCCAAGTGGGTGAAGGTGGTGGCAGGTGCCGGGTCGGTGAGGTCGTCAGCGGGGACGTAAACAGCCTGAACAGAGGTGATAGAACCCTTCTTCGTTGAAGTGATTCTTTCCTGCATGGCACCCATCTCGGAGGCCAGCGTGGGCTGATAGCCCACAGCCGAAGGCATACGTCCAAGCAGTGCCGACACCTCGGAGCCAGCCTGGGTGAATCGGAAGATGTTGTCGATGAAGAACATGATATCGGCGGGCTCACCGTTCTTGCCACCATGGTCGCGGAACTCCTCGGCTACGGTCAGTCCGGAGAGGGCCACTGATGCACGTGCGCCGGGCGGCTCGTTCATCTGTCCGTAGACAAGGGTGGCCTGGCTCTTCTTCAGTTCTTCAGGGTCGACCAGGGAAAGGTCCCATTTTCCCTCGTCCATGGCCTTGCGGAATTTCTCTCCGTAGCGGATAACGCCTGCGTCGAGCATATCGCGGATAAGGTCGTTGCCTTCACGCGTGCGCTCGCCGACACCGGCGAACACGGAGTAGCCGGAATGGCCTTTGGCGATATTGTTGATGAGCTCCATGATGAGCACCGTCTTTCCTACTCCGGCTCCGCCGAAAAGTCCAATCTTGCCACCCTTCATATAGGGCTCGAGCAGGTCGATGACCTTGATGCCCGTGGCAAGCATCTCCTTGTGTGTGGACAGCTCGTCGAACTTCGGGGCCTCGCGGTGGATAGGATAAGCGCCCGTCATGTCGAGGGGCTTCATTCCATCGATAGGCTGGCCGGTGACGTTCATCATTCGGCCTTTGATTTGTTCACCGAAAGGCATGGTGATAGGGCTGCCTGTGGGTATCACTTCAAGGTCGCGCTGCAATCCGTCGGTATTGTCCATAGCCACGCATCGCACGGTGTCCTCACCAATGTGTTGCTGCACCTCAATGATGAGGTCGCGCCCGTCAGGGCGTTTAACCTTTAATGCCTCATAAATTTTTGGGAGCACTTTCTCCGGATCCTGTCCTTGGGTGTCGAAGTAGACATCAATCACAGGACCGATAATCTGGGATATGCGTCCATTGATTTGTGACATAAGATATTCTTTTTAATAGTTTAATATTGATTTTCTTTCAGACCGCAAATATAGCTATTTCTCTTCTCTGACGTTCACCTATTCTATTAATAAGTTCTAAATAGGGCGAATTTGAACATAGAGGAGGTTAAATGCTTAGTTCATCAAGCACATTTATCAGCTTTTTGTCAAATGGCTTATCACTGCGGATGGCCTCGCTCAGCGGCACGTAGACCACTTCGTTGTTGTGTACACCAATCATCACGTTGCGCTGTCCCTGCATGATGGCTTCTATGGCGCCCACACCCGTGCGCGACGCCAGGATACGGTCGTGTGCCGACGGACGGCCGCCACGCTGCAGATGGCCGAGGATGGACACACGGACGTCGTACTGTGGAAACTCCTTCCTCACGCGGTCGGCATAGTAGAGAGCACCGCACTTGGGACTCTCCGACACGATGACGATGCAGCTACGCTTTGACTTACGGATTCCGCGTTCCATGAACTGTGCCAGCTGGTCGACGTCGGTGGAGTCTTCGGGGATGATAGCTGCCTCGGCACCCGATGCGATGGCACTGTTCTGAGCAAGGAAGCCGGCGTCGCGTCCCATCACCTCAACAAAGAAGATGCGTTCATGGCTTTGCGCCGTGTCGCGGATGCGGTCAACGCATTCCACGATGGTGTTCAGTGTGGTGTCGTAGCCAATTGTGGAGTCGGTGCCGTAGAGGTCGTTGTCAATGGTTCCAGGCAGTCCGATGCAGCAGCAGTCGAACATCTCTGCAAATTCTCGGGCGCCGGTCAGCGAACCGTTGCCGCCGATGACCACCAAGGCGTCGATGCCCTCCTTGACCATTGTCTCATGTGCTTTCTGTCGGCCTTCCGGGGTCATAAACTCCTTGGAGCGGGCTGTCTTCAAGATAGTGCCACCCTGCATGATGATGCCACTTACATTCTCAGTGGTAAAGTCTTTGACCTCGTCGTTGATAAGGCCGTCGTATCCACGGTATATCGCCTTTATGTTGAATCCGTTGCAGATACCAGCTCTTGTCACCGCCCTGATGGCGGCGTTCATGCCCGGAGCGTCACCGCCCGATGTGAGCACGCCAATCGTCTTAATCTTACCCATATTATTATTTATCTAATACTTTAGAATATTAATATCAAAGCTCTGTTATATAGTGAAATAGAGTATGCCGTAGCCGGCGGCGATGCCCACCAGGGCCTTCCAGCCGACGTTGCGGAAGTACCATCCTATATGTACACGTTCCAATCTTAAATAGGCCAACCCGCTCATCGAACCCAGTGCGAGGATGTTGCTGCCCACCCCTGTAGTATAGGCGATGATTTTCCAAAACCAGCCGTCGCAAGCAAAGGCGTCGACGGTGCCCGTGGTCGTGGCATCGACGGGATGCAGCGAGATGAAGCTCATGGCTGAGGCAAAGCTGTCGAGCACTGAGCTGGTGACTCCGGCGATGCCTCCTACAAGCCAAGCGCTATGTTCCTGGAAGCCCACCCAGGCCGTGAACTGCCCAATGATGCCTGTCTCTGTGAGCACGCCGGCAAGCAGCATGATACCTATGACGAAGAGCATGAGTTTTACCGTGCCATACTTCATCATGAGCGGCATGCGCCGCAGGATACTGCGTTCGGCATTGAGGAGCTTGCGATTGAATATCTCGTTGACGATCCACAGCACCGACAGCACGCAGAGGGCTCCTAAGAAGGGACTTAGCTTGGTGATGTTGTGAAAAGAGGGGATGAACCACAGTCCACCGATGCCCACGAGGAGCATCACGATGCGCTGCCACACGTTCAGATTGGTGTCGTCGCCACGGTAGGGAAGACTAATCCACTCTGTGTCGACGTGCTCCGGGAGTGCTCTGCCGAGAAGCCATGTGGGAACTCCCCAGGCTATCAGACAGGGCAGTGCCAGCGACATTGACAAGTTGCTGGCTGTCACAGCGCCCATATTCCAAAGCACGAGTCCTGTGGGGTCGCCAATCACGGTCAGTGCCCCGCCGCAGGTGGCGGCAAGCACCACGGCTGCGCCATAAATCATGCGCTGGCGGCGACTGGGAATGATCTTGTGCATGATGGTGAGCATCATCACAGTGGTGCTCAGGTTGTCGAGATTGGCCGAGATGATGAAGGTCACGGTGCCGAGGGTCCAAAGCATGCGCTGGCTGTGGCGTGTTTTTAGAAGCTGGGAGATGAAGTCGAAACAACCATTATTGTCGAGTATCTCCACAATGGTCATGGTAGCCAGCAGAAACAATACTACCTCAGCTGCACGCCCTACATATTTGAGGAAAATATTGTTGGCGATGAACTCTTTCACGTTCACGGCATCCGGTCTGGCCGAGCCTAAGAAACTGAGAAACTCTGTCTGATGCTGACTCGTCACGAAGTCAGTACCATAACTAATATAAAGCACCCAACACAGGGTACCGGCGAAAATCGCTACGGCAGCCTTATTGACTTTGGTCCACTTTCCTGTAGCTATGAGGATGTAGGCCAAGAGGAATACTGTCAAGATGATGACTGTCATAATAGTTCGATTTATTACGGCAAAAATACTAAATTCTGACGTAACAGCCAACGGCTTTGCTGTTTTTCGATTGTGTTTGTGTTTTTTTAATGATAAAAGTAGTAAATATGAACGCTTACAGTGGTAAAAATGATAGTCTGAACCGTGTGCTTATGCCTGTGGTTGTGCTCGGTTTCGCTTGTGCCGGAGCACCCTGGGTCGCGGAATTTTCGTTGATGACCGCAGTTTGCCATTCCCGGTCGAATTCTCATTATGGGTAGCAAGTGGATGATAGAAAGTGGAACAAAAAAGCGCAACAGCCAATATCCTCTATCAGCGAGCCTTTCCGGTGAAGAACACTATCAGGCTCGGTGAGTGACATCAGCTGTTGCTCTTTGCGTGCGAACGGTCTTCGGTTCCTACTCAGCCGCTCCGAGGAGTATTTCAGAGAGTGTGGGGTGGATGTGCACGATGTCGCGGAGCCTTGTAGCGAAGGGTATATCAGAGTTCATCCACACTGTGGCTTCCTGAATCAGGTCGGCGGCATGAGCACCCATGGCGTGGCAGCCTATGATGGGCAGTCTTTCGTCGTCCTTCGATACGATGAGTTTCAGCAGTCCCTCTGTGGCATTCATGCTCATGGCCTTGCCGTTGGCTCTGTAGAGCGCTTTCCTGCATTCGTAGTTCAGTCCCTGGACCTTGCATTCATCCTCGGTCAGTCCCACGCCCGCCACCTCAGGATGGGTGAAGACAGCCGACGGCATGATGCTGAGCCGGATGTTGTCGGCCAGACCAAGAAGATGGTCCACCGCCCGTTTGGCCTGGAATTCAGCTGCATGAGCCAGCATTTGCCGGCCGTTGACATCGCCGATGGCATAGATATGCGGTCGGCTGGTGAGCAGGTTGTCGTCCACGGTGATACCTTTCCTGCTGTATTCAACGCCGGCTGTTTCGAGGTTGAGTCCATCGGTATTGGCTTGGCGGCCCGTTGCCACCAGCACGATGTCGCCTTCCACGGTCTTTTCTTTACCTTTTTGGTCGAAGCTCACTGTTCCGGAATGGATGGACTTCACCCCCGACTGCAAGAAGAATTTCACCCCTTGCTTTTCCATCTGGCGACGGAGGCGCTTGGCAACCTCGCTGTCGACAGGCGGCAGACATTCTTTCAGGAATTCTATCACGGTGACTTCGGAGCCGAAGGTACTGAAGGCGGAAGCCAGCTCCATGCCAATGACACCGGCACCCACTATTATGAGGCGCTTGGGCAGCGAGTCCATAGCCAGCAGAGCCGTGGAGTCGACCACACAGGGGTCGGCGATACCTTCGATGGGGGGCATCTTGGGACTCGAGCCTGTGGCGATGATGATGTTGCTGGCTTGGTAAGCTTCGCCGTTGCAAGTCACCGTTTTCGAATCCTTGAAAGTTGCCTTACCCTTAACGAGTGTAATCCCGGGTTGCTGCATCAGCATTTCCACTTGCTGGCGAAGCTGGGCCACGATGTCGTCTTTATGGTCGTGCATCTTCTTGAAGTCCAGCTTGAGGTGAACCTCAAGCTCTTCTGTCGACTTCAAATCCAAGATGGTGTCGGCCACGTGGCAGTAAGCCTTGGTCGGGATGCAGCCTCTGTTCAGGCAGGTGCCTCCGGCCTCATCGGCTTCGAAGATGATGACACTCAGCCCTTTGCCGGCAGCATATCCAGCGGCTTTATAGCCACCGGGACCGGCACCAATGATGATAAGATCAGTCGTTGTCATGGATAAGCTGTCGATAAGTCAGGATAGGATGCTTGGCGGCCAGCACATCGTTTACTCGCTTCACCGGTGTGCTGTGAGGGGCGGTCTTCACCAGTTCGGGAGTCTCACGTGCTTCTTTAGCTATCTGATGCATCACTTGGATGAATCCGTCTATGGTGTCCTTGCTTTCGTTCTCCGTGGGCTCTATCATCATGGCTTCATGGAAGAGGAGCGGGAAGTAGATGGTGGGTGCATGATAGCCAAAGTCAAGGAGCCGCTTTGCCACGTCCATGGTGGTGACGCCTGTCGACTTGTCCTTCAGTCCGTTGAACACGAACTCATGCTTGCACAGTCCCTCTATGGGCAGTTCGTATTCGTCCTTCAGACATTCCTTTATGTAGTTGGCACTCAGTGTGGCAAGTGGGCCCACCATACTGATGTTCTCCTTGCCTAAAGTGAGGATATAGCACAGCGCACGCATCACTACGGCAAAGTTGCCTAAGAAGGCTCCCACGGAGGTGGGTACGTCGAGTGTTGGGAGCTGGCGGTCGTGCAGCACAGTGAATGTCCCCTCGGCTGTCTTCGTTACGTGTGGACGTGGCAGGAATTGCTCCAGCCCGGCTCTCACACCCACAGGGCCATCGCCGGGACCCCCTCCGCCATGTGGCGTCGAGAAGGTCTTGTGGAGGTTGAGGTGCATCACGTCGAATCCCATGTCGCCAGGGCGAGCCTTACCGAGCATGGGGTTCAGATTGGCTCCGTCGTAGTACATCAGTCCGCCGCATTCGTGCACCAGCTGTGCTATCTCGGGAATCTCCTTTTCGAAGAGTCCAAGCGTGTTGGGATTGGTCATCATCATGGCAGCCACATCGTCGCCGAGCAAAGGCTTGAGGTCGGCCACATCGACGAGACCCTCCGGCGTGCTCTTCACCTCCACGACTTCAAGACCGCAAACAGCAGCTGAAGCAGGGTTTGTGCCGTGAGCCGAGTCGGGTACAATCACCTTGACGCGCTTGTCGTCGTGGCGGCTCTGATGGTAGCTTCGGATTATCATCAGACCTGTCAGCTCACCGTGAGCGCCGGCACAGGGATTGAGTGTGAAGTCACGGAGTCCGGTTATCTCCGCCAACATCTGCTGCAGCCGGTATTCCGCTTCGAGCGCTCCTTGGACGCTATCCTCAGGCTGCAAAGGGTGCAGGTCGGTGAAGTTATGGTGTGCGGCTGCCTCCTCGTTGATGGGCGGATTGTACTTCATTGTGCATGAGCCTAAGGGATAGAAGCCGTTGTCGACACCGAAGTTGTTGCCGCTCAGATTCGTATAATGTCTGACTACTGTCATCTCGTCGCATTCGGGCAGTGCCGCATCCTCCTTGCGTGAGGCTCCGGCAAGCAGCTCATGATGACCGAATTCATTGGCAGGCAGACTGTAGCCCACGCGTCCTTCATGCGACAACTCGAATATCAGATTGCCATATAACTTATTATTCATTGCACAGTTCTATTAAATGGTCAACTTCATCTTTCGTACGTTTCTCGGTGACGGCCATCATAACAACGTCTTCGCTGAGTTTA
Organism: uncultured Prevotella sp.; assembly: GCA_900318855.1. Taxonomy (GTDB): domain Bacteria; phylum Bacteroidota; class Bacteroidia; order Bacteroidales; family Bacteroidaceae; genus Prevotella. The sequence continues at coordinate 7,531 of ONMG01000010.1, read as the reverse complement.
ATTCCGCCGAGGATGCCGTTGGCCTCAAGCTTCTTGAGCAGCTCATCCAGATTGCCGTCGTAGCGCAGCGCGAATTCATTGAAGAAGGGTTGGTCGTAGAGGAGATGGAAATGCCCTGTCTGGCAGAGCCGTTCGCAGAGGTAGTGAGCTCCGTCGAAGGAGGTTTGGGCTGCTTCCTTAAGGCCTTGCCGCCCCATTAAGCTCATGTAGATGGTCACCCACAGTGCCATCAGACTCTCGTTGGAGCAGATGTTGGACGTAGCCTTCTGGCGGCGGATGTGCTGCTCTCTGGCTTGAAGGGTGAGTACGAAGACACGGCGGCCGTCCTCGTCATCGGTCTTGCCGACGATTCGGCCCGGCATCTTACGCATGAGCTTCTCAGTGCAGCACATGTAGCCTACGTAGGGACCTCCGAAGTTCATCGGCAGTCCGAGGCTCTGTCCATCGCCGACAGCAATGTCGGCACCCCATTCACCTGGAGTCTTGAGCAGTGCGAGGTCGGCAGGAATGCTGTTGATGATGAAAAGCGCTTTGTTCTCGTGACAGGCGTCGGCAATGCCGGTGAAGTCCTCAATGATGCCCAATCGGTTGGGCTGCTGGACGATGACGCCGGCCACACCGCCTTCTGCCAGCTCGGCCTTGAGTGCCTCTTTGTCGGTGGCGCCATCGGTGGCTTTCACGAGGCTAATGTCGACACCGTGGAAGTGGGCGTAGGTTTTCACCACGTTCAGGGTCTTCCTGTCGACAGTGTCGCTTATGAGCACCCTGTGTGCCTTCTTGCTTGCTGCATTTGCCATGAGCATGGCTTCGGCGGTGGCTGTTGTACCATCGTACATGGAAGCATTCGAGATGTCCATGCCGGTCAGTTCAGCCATCATGCTCTGATATTCGAAGATATAGTGCAGAGTGCCCTGTGATATTTCTGCCTGATAGGGTGTGTAGCTGGTGAGAAACTCTGAACGCTCCACCAGCTGGGGGATGGCCGACGGCGTATAATGGTCGTAGACACCAGCCCCGGCGAAACAGACCAGCTGCTTGTTCTTTGCACCCAGTTTGTTGAAGAACTTGCGCACTTCAATCTCGCTCATCGCCTTGGGGAGGCCGTAGTCACGATTGAATTTCACTTCCTCAGGCACCTCGGCATAGAGGTCATCCAGTGAGCCGACACCAATCTTGGCGAGCATTTCCCTGATGTCCTCCGGAGTGTGTGGAAAATATTTGAATGCCATGAAAATATCCTTGTATTGTCTTTCTAATAATAATCTTTAAGGTGAGCTCTGTTGCAGATTCAAGCAACACGGGCCGCAGGTTTCAGCCTGCAGCCTGTGTGCTGTTGCGCCGGGGCTCTGAGTGAAAAAGCTCTGAGACTTTGTCGCGTAGGCTTACTTCTTGCAGAACTCTTCGTAAGCCTTGGCGTCCATCAGGGAGTCAAGTTCGCTCTTGTCGGAGAGTTTCACCTTGATAATCCAGTTGCCGAACGCGTCTTTGTTGATATCCTCGGGATGATCTTCAAGGTCTTCGTTTACCTCCACCACGGTACCGCTGACCGGAGAGTTGAGGTCGGAGGCTGCTTTCACGCTCTCCACGGCGCCGAATTCTTCGCCTGCGGTCACTTCGTCGTCAACATCGGGCATGTCGACATACACCACGTTGCCCAGCTCGTGCTGAGCGAAGTCGGTGATGCCCACATAGCCATAGTCGCCTTCCACTTTCACAAATTCGTGTGACTCTGTGTAATAGAGTCCGTCAATAACCTTTGCCATAATTACATGTTGTTTATGCGGGTCCGTCCCTACAGGGAGGGCCCGGTTAACGTTTATTTCTTATAATGTTTGTCGTAGAACTTCTTCTTCACGATGGTACCGGGGAAGGTCTTTTTGCGAATCTGCACTTCAACCTTGTCGCCGAGTTTCAGCGATGCGTCGACCAAGGCCACCGCGCAGCTCTTGTCAACACTTATCAGTCGGTATCCCGTGGTGACTTCGCCCACTTCCTGTCCTTCCTTGAGCACCTTGTATCCATGACGGGGCACGGCGTGGCCTTCGAGTTCGATGCCACGCAGCCGCTTGCTCACTCCTTCTGTCTTCTGCTTCACAAGTGCGTCCTTGCCGATGAATTCAGGCTTGTCGAACTTGCAGAAGAGGCTCAGGCCTGCCATCACCGGGCTGATGTCCTTCGACAGCTCATCGCCATATAGCGGTAATCCCACCTCGAAGCGCAATGTGTCGCGGCATCCCAGGCCGCAGGGCTTGCAGCGCCCGCTGGCCATCAGCAGGTCCCAGGCCTTGCGGATGTAGTCGTGGGAACCATAGATTTCGAACCCGTCCTCGCCCGTGTAGCCCGTGCGCGAGATGACGAGCGTCTCGCCATCCTTGTCCTGTGTCTTCACCTCATAGAAATTGAGCTCCTTGCAGGGCAGTCCCAGCACTTCTTGGGTGACAGCCTCGGCTTCTGGTCCCTGGATAGCGAGTTGACCATAGTAATCACTGCGATTGTCGATATTCACGTCGAACTCTTCGGCATGACTCCTTATCCAGGCATCGTCCTTGTCGATATTGGCGGCATTCACCGTCATAAAGAAATTGTTGTCGCCCATCTTGCAGATGCAGGTGTCGTCTACGGTGCCTCCGTCGGGATAGCACATCATTCCGTAGACCACTTTTCCGGCTGGCAGACCGCTCACGTCATTTGTGAAGATATGATTAACGAAGCGCTCGGCATCGTTGCCAGTGACGATGATTTCTCCCATGTGGGACACATCGAACACTCCACAATGCTGGCGCACTGCATTGTGCTCCTCTATGATGGAAGAGTACTGGATGGGCATATCGAAGCCCCCGAAGGGCTGCATCAGGGCACCCAAAGCCACGTGCTTGTCGTATAGACAAGTTCTTTTGTTTGTTTCCATTTGTTTAGCTATTTAGTAACAGTCCAATAAGTTCGTCTCTCTTCAGGTTCATCACAATGTCATCAACGTGGGGTGGAATCACTGCTTCCAGAGCCTCCCTCGTGTAGGGGATGTTACGCAGACGGTAGAGGATGCGGTTGTCGATATCACCGACGAGGAAATAGTCGCCCATGATGTTGACGTCCTTGATGATGCCATTCTTGAGTTCGATGCGGGCCTCCATATCGCCCACATTCTCAATGCGCTTGCGATTGATGATGGAATAGCGGGGATTGTTGCCATAGATGAAGTCGTCCGACAGGTATTCCCGCTCAATCTCCTTGATGTTGCTGATGTCGTCCGCGTTGAGCATGATGGAGCTTTCGCACAGATCGTTCCTCACAAAGTCCTTGAATTCTTTGAGCGATAGGGGTATGTAGTCTTTCAGCAGGGCGATGTGCTGCCTCACACTCTTCACGCCCTTGCTTACGAGCTTCTCATCGCTTGGGGTGATGGCAGATACCATGTTCTGCATGTTGGTGTCGTAGAGCATGGTGCCGTGCACGATGCTCCGGCCCGGAATGTGATAGAATGCATTGCCCGACACCTTGCGGCCATGGATAAGAATGTCGTTCCTGCCGCTTGCCTCGGCGGGCACTCCGAGTTTGCGGAGCGTCCCGACGACCAGGTCGATGTACTTGTTGAAGGTCAGGCTCACATTCTCGTCGGGAGTGATGTAGGCAAACATGATGTTGCTCATGTCGGCATAGACGCATCCTCCCCCGCTCTTGCGGCGATACATCCTGATGCCGTGCGAGCGGCAGTAAGGAATGTTGACTTCGTTCTCAATGAGCTGGTTGCGCCCGAATATCACACTGGGCTCCACCTGCCACATGAAGAAGTATTCGCTTTCGGCCGGCTTTGTCCGGGCGACATACTCTTCCATGGAGAGATAAAAGCTCAGCAGTCTGCTTTCTTCGGGAATGTCGACGTAGACCATATTTGGTAAAGGTGTTTGTTTTGTTGGCGCAAATATACGAAATATTTGGCTCAAAGCACAAGCTTTTACCTAAAAAATCTACAAGACATCTGAAATCATCTTGACAGGAGGAAGGCTTTGAAATCAGCGAAGTCACTGCTCATGGGTTCGCTGTGCTTCACGCCCTTCATGAAGGCTGCCAGACGTGGGGGCAGTGAGATGTCGGTACCGAGAATGGTGTCGACTTTTTCCTTGAACTTGGCGGGATGAGCTGTTTCAAGGAAGATGCCGGGCTGTGCGGGACCGACATGGTTGAGCAGCGCTTCGTAGGCACAGGCTCCGTGAGGGTCGAGCACGTAGCCTGTCGACTCATGGCAACGGCGCATCGTGGTGCTTATGTCGTCGTCGGTGTAGGTAGCCCCGGCAATGTCTTTACAGATAGCTTTGTGGGCGCTTCCATAGAGGGCGAGAATACGGGCGAAGTTGCTGGGATCACCCACATCCATGGCATTAGCCAGAGTCGGAATGCTAGCTTTGGGGCTGTAGTCGCCGGTGCGCAAATAGTGGTAGAAGATGTCGTTGGCATTATTGGCGGCTACGAACCGGGCTACGGGCAGTCCCATGCGGTGGGCGAAGAGCCCGGCTGTGAGATTGCCGAAGTTGCCACTGGGCACACTGATGACGGGGGCACCCTGCGGGGCCTTGCCTGCCAACTGCTGACGGCGCAGCTGGGCGTAGGCATAGAAATAGTAGAAGGCCTGCGGCAGCAGCCTGGCCACATTAATGCTGTTGGCCGAGGTCATGGAGAGATGGTGGCGGAGGTCGGCATCGAGAAAGGCTTGCTTCACCAGGCGCTGGCAGTCGTCGAAGACGCCGTCGACTTCTACAGCCGTGATGTTGCGCCCAAGCGTGGTGAACTGACATTCCTGAATGGGACTCACCTTGCCTTTCGGATAGAGCACGAATACATGGATGCCCTTGACACCCAGGAAGCCGTTGGCCACAGCCGAGCCTGTGTCGCCGCTGGTGGCAACGAGCACATTGACATCACCTCGTGGGGCTTGGTGCTCTTGAACGGGATGGGCGATGAAATACTCCAGCATGCGGGCCATGAAGCGTGCCCCTACATCCTTGAAGGCGAGCGTAGGACCATGGAAGAGCTCGAGCGAGAAGATGCCATTGGCCACCTTCACCAGCGGAACGTCGAAGCTGAGCGTGTCGGCTGTGATTTGACGGAGGTCTTCGGCTGGAATATCGTCGCCGAAGAAGGCCTTGGCCACTTCAAAGGCGATGTCGTGGAAGGAGAGCTGATGGATGTCAGCATAGAAGTCGGAACTCAGCGGGCGTATGCTCTCAGGCATGTAGAGTCCGCGGTCGGGGGCCAGTCCGTTGATGACGGCCTCGCGCAGGGAGGCCGTGAGGTGGGGATTATTGGTACTGAAGTATTTCATAGTCGCTTCGCTTTAAATCTTCATGAGTTCATTCATAAAGTCGCCGAGGTGCAGCATGCCATAGCTGCCACTCACGCAGCTCTTCTCACTGTAGGTTTGCACGCTGTCGGGGGTGATGCCTTTGTGCCAGATGAGAAAAGGTACAGGCTCGTTCACGTGGGTGCGCACTTCCACTGGAGTAGGGTGGTCGGGCAATACGGCCATGCACACGGGTTCATCCCATCTGACTATCTCTTTATATATAGGCTGCACGATTCTGCTGTCGAGATTCTCGATGGTGCGGAGCTTTAGTTGCAGATCGCCGTCGTGACCGGCCTCATCGCTGGCCTCGATGTGGAGGTAGACGAAATCCTGATGCCGGAGAGCGTCGAGGGCAGCCGCCGCCTTGCCTTCGTAATTGGTGTCGGCCAGGCCGGTGGCTCCGTCGACGTGGATGATGTCGAGTCCTGCATAATGACCGATGCCGCGGATGAGGTCGACGGCCGAGATGCAACTGCCGCTGTGCAGCTGCGGATAGCGTCTCTGCAGGGTCTGCATCCGAGGCTTGTAGCCGCCGCCCCACGGCCATATGCTGTTGGCCTTGTCCTTACGCTTGCGGTTGAAGGGGAGCGACTCGAGCAGGCGCTGCGATTCGAGGATGAGCTTATTCAGCAGCTGAGCGGTCTCCTCGGCTGTCATGCGGCCATCGTCGTTACCGTGGAAGTGAGTGTCGGGGCGCACCAGTAGCTTGCGCCATGGCTCATTGGGATGGTCGTGGGGCGGAGCACAGACGATGTGCTTGTTGCCGCCGCGCACGATGAGCAGGTGCCGGTACTGGATGCCGGGGAGGAACCTCACCTGCTCGGAGCCTAACTCTTGTTGCAAGATGCCGATGAGCATGCTGCCTTCCTCAGTGGTGAGATGGCCTCCGTGATGGTTCTTGATGAGGCCGTCGGCCAACCCGATGATGTTGCAGCGCAAGGCCAGGTCGTCGGGGCGCATCTCGTAGCCAATGGAAGCGGCCTCCAGCGGCCCCCGTCCTTCGTAGACCTCGTTCAGATTGTAGCCGAGAATGGCTGTGTTGGCCACCTCGGAGCCGGGGAGGAAGCCCTCGGGAATGGTGGTGAGCCGCCCTGTGCGCCCCTGGCGGGCCAGCAGGTCCATGTAGGGCGTGTGGGCATATTCAAGAGGTGTCAGGTTGCCTAACCGTGCTATCGGGTGATCGGCCATGCCATCGCCCAGGATGATGATGTGCTTCATGTTGTGCCTCCTTTCTCAAATGTTGGCAATGCTCATCACGTTGGCAAACACGCCTGCGGCAGTCACGCTGGCGCCAGCACCATAGCCTTGTATCTGCATAGGATATTCGCGATAACGCTCCGTGGTGAGCAATATCACGTTGTTGCTGCCCTCAAGGTTATAGAATGGCGAGTTGCTGCCCACAGCCTTGAGTGCCACCTCGGTGTGGCCGTGGTCCATGGTAGCCACGAAGCGCCACCGCTTCTGTTCGGCTTCGAGTTGGCGGCGGCGCTCTTCAAAGTCGGCGTCGAGGGTTGGCAGCTGAGCCCAGAAACTCTCTAAGGAGCCACTGAGCAGACTGTCGGGGATGAAGAGATGCTTCTCGACGTCGCTCTGGTTCACCTTGTAGCCTGCCTCACGTGTGAGAATCACCAACTTGCGTATCACGTCAGTGCCACTCAGGTCGATGCGTGGGTCGGGTTCGCTGTAGCCCTTGTCCTTGGCCTTGCGCACGGCTTCCGAGAAGGGTACCGAAGCCGATATCTCATTGAAAATGAAATTGAGCGTGCCACTCAGAACGGCTTCTATCTTCAGGATGCGGTCGCCCGAATTGCGCAGGTCGTTGATGGTGCCGATGATGGGCAGTCCGGCACCGACATTAGTCTCGAAGAGGAATTTCACGCCACGGCTCAGCGCGGTGCGCTTGAGGAGTGAATAGAAGGAATAGTCGGAAGAGGCGGCTATCTTGTTGGCCGCCACCACATTGACGTTGTGCTCCAGCAAGGTGGGATAGAGCTGCGCTATCTCGGAGCTGGCCGTGCAGTCGACGAAGACGCTGTTGAAGATGTTCATGCCCAGCACATGCTCCAACAGCTGTTTGGGCGAGCTGGGTTCCGAGGCCTTCAGCCGCTCGTGGTAGCCCTCGAGCGACAGTCCGTCGCGGTCGTAGATGGCATTCTTCGAGCTGGCGATGCCCACCACGTTGAGCTTCAAGCG